>NZ_JBFTNO010000075.1:0-12404 GCF_056397525.1 Arthrobacter sp. 05L45_2
GCCCACGGTGGCGTTCCGTTCGGAGCCGAAGCGCAACTCCAGGACCTCGCGGGTGGAGTATTCGCGGATCAGGCTCGCCGGGGAACCTTCGGCCATGATCTTTCCCTTGTCCACCACAATCAGGCGGTCACAGAGCTGTTCCGCCTCGTCCATGTAATGGGTGGTGAGGATCAGGGTGACGCCTTGTTCCTTGAGCCGGAACAGCCGGTCCCAGAGGATGTGCCGGGCCTGCGGATCGAGTCCGGTCGTGGGTTCGTCCAGGAGCAGGATGCGCGGTTCGTTGATCAGGGACCGGGCGATCGTGAGCCGGCGCTTCATGCCGCCGGACAGGGCGTCCACCTTCGACTTGGCCTTGTCCGTCAGCTGGGCGAATTCCAGCAGTTCGTCGGCTTTGGGCTTGAGGTAGCTCATGGGCAGGCCGAAGTAGCGGCCGTAGACCAGGAGGTTGTCGCGGACCTTCAGTTCCTCATCGAGGTTGTCCTGCTGCGGCACCACACCAAGGTGGGCGCGGACCTCGGGGCCGTGCTGCTCCGGGTCCAGGCCCATGATGCTCAGGCTGCCGGAGGTCCGCTGCGAGACCCCGCCGATCATCTTCATGGTGGTGGACTTGCCGGCGCCGTTGGGACCAAGGAGGCCGAACGCCTCGCCGGCGGGCACGCGGAAGGTGATCCCGTCGACGGCGGTCACGTCGCCATACGTTTTGGTGAGGTTTTCGGCGGTGATGACGTACTGGGGTTCGCCGGTTTCGGCGGCACTGGTCAACGGGGACTCTTTCGACACAAGTTCAGACACCCGGAACACGGTAGTCCATCCCGGCAAACTATGAAAGAGTCTTTTCGTAAAAAAATCCAGACATTTTATTTTCCTGGGCCGCGGGCCCACACCCGCTGCCGTTTCGAAGGGTTGATACGGCAGCAGCTGCGGGCCCGCGGGTCCGGTCAGGAGGCGGCGGAGAGTCCGTCCTGCAGCTGGCGTTCGGCGGTTTCCACCACGTTGGCCAGCAGCATGGCGCGGGTCATCGGCCCCACGCCACCGGGGTTCGGCGACAGCCAGGCGGCGACGTCGGCCGCGGCCGGGTCCACGTCGCCGGTGACCACGGCTCTGCCGGAGCCGTCGTCGACGCGGCTGACGCCGACGTCGAGCACGATGGCGCCCGGCTTGAGGTCGCCGGCTTTGATCATGTGCGGCTGGCCGGCCGCGGCGATCACGACGTCGGCCTGCCGGAGTTCGGCGGGCAGGTCTACGGTGCCGGTGTGCGCGAGGATGACGGTGGCGTTGACGTCCTTGCGGGTCAGCAGCAGCCCGACGGGACGGCCGATGGTGACGCCGCGCCCCACCACCAGGACGCGCTTGCCGTTGAGGTCGATGCCGTGCCGGGTCAGCAGTTCGACGCAGCCCTTGGGAGTGCAGGGCAGCGGGGACTTCATGGGTCCGCTGACGTTCGCCACCAGCCGGCCCAGGTTCATCGGGTGCAGTCCGTCGGCGTCTTTCTCCGGCTCCATGGCTTCGAGGATGACGTCCTGGTCAATGTGCTTGGGCAGCGGCAGCTGGACGATGTAGCCGGTGCATTCGGGGTTCTCGTTGAGCTCCCGGACCACGGCCAGCAGTTCGTCCTGGGTGGTCTCTTCGGGCAGGTCGCGCCGGATGGAGGTGATGCCGACCTCGGCGCAGTCCTTGTGCTTGCCGCCGACGTACCAGGTGCTTCCGGGGTCGGACCCGACCAGGATGGTGCCCAGGCCGGGGACGACGCCCCGGGCCTTGAGGGCGGCGACCCGTTGGGTCAGCTCGGCTTTGATGGCTGCGGCGGTGGCCTTGCCGTCGAGGACGCCGGCGGTCTGCGGCTGTGCGGGGGCGGAGTTCGTGGCGGTCATCGAATCACCACTGCTCGTGCTGCGGGTACAGCGGGAAGTCTTCGGCGAGTTTGTCCACGCGGGACTGCAGCGCCTCGACGTCTGCCCCGCTACCGGCCTTCAACGCGGTGGCGATGATCTCGGCGACTTCGGTGAACTCCGTGGCGCCGAAGCCGCGGGTGGCGAGGGCCGGAGTGCCGATCCGCAGGCCGGAGGTGACCATCGGCGGGCGCGGGTCGAAGGGCACGGCGTTGCGGTTGACGGTGATGCCGACTGAGTGCAGGAGGTCCTCCGCCTGCTGCCCGTCCAGCTGGGAGTTCCGCAGGTCCACCAGGACCAGGTGCACGTCGGTGCCGCCGGTCAGGACCGAGACGCCGGCCTCGGCGACGTCGGACTGGTTCAGGCGGTCGGCGATGATCCGGGCACCCTCAAGGACGCGCTCCTGGCGCTCCTTGAACTCCTCCGTGCCGGCGATCTTGAAGGCCACGGCCTTGGCGGCGATGACGTGCATCAGCGGGCCGCCCTGCTGGCCGGGGAAGACGTTGGAGTTGATCTTCTTGGCCCATTCCTGCTTGGCCAGGATGACGCCCGAGCGGGGACCGGCAAGGGTCTTGTGCACGGTGGAGGTGACGACGTCGGAGTGCGGGACCGGGCTCGGGTGCAGTCCGGCGGCCACCAGGCCGGCGAAGTGCGCCATATCGGTCCACAGCAGCGCGCCGACCTCGTCGGCGATGGAGCGGAAGGCCGCGAAGTCCAGGTGCCGCGGGTAGGCGGACCAGCCGGCGATGATGACCTGCGGCTTCTCGGCGAGCGCCTGCTCGCGGAGCTTGTCCATGTCGATCCGGAAGTTGTCCTCCTCGACCTGGTACGCGGCCACCTCGTACAGCTTGCCGGAGAAGTTCAGCTTCATCCCGTGGGTCAGGTGCCCGCCGTGGGCCAGGGACAGTCCCAGGATCTTGTCCCCGGGGGTGATCATGGCGGACAGCGCGGCGGCGTTGGCCTGCGCGCCGGAGTGGGGCTGGACGTTGGCGAACTCGGCACCGAAGAGGTCCTTGACCCGGTCGATGGCCAGCTGCTCGGCGACGTCGACGTACTCGCAGCCGCCGTAGTAGCGGCGGCCCGGGTAGCCCTCGGCGTATTTGTTGGTCAGGACCGAACCCTGGGCCTCCATCACGGCCCGCGGCGCGAAGTTCTCGGAGGCGATCATCTCCAGGGTGCCGCGCTGGCGGCCGAGCTCCTGGGCCAGGACGGCGGCGATTTCGGGGTCAAGGTCAGCGAGCGGCTGGTTGCTCACGGCTGCTGAGGAAAGGCTAGGGGAAGTAGTCACGACGAACTCCTGGCTTGGCAACGGTCACTGCTTTAAGGTCAGGTTACCGGCTGGGCCGCCACGGCGCCGCAAAATTACGGGGCCCGTGAAGGACCCGGAACGCGGCCGGAACACCCATGATCGGGGTACCGGTGGCGGTCCGGCAGCGGGGCTGCCGTCCGGAAAAACATGACCCTCGGCCCAGGCGTACGATCCGTGGTCTGCGTGCGTGCCGCTCCCTGGTGGTTACCCACCCAACGCCAGTTGCGACTCATCCAGCCTATCCCAGCGCGGGTAGGCTTGTCTTTCGTGACTGAAGACCAGCTGACTGCTTCCTACGTTCTGACCCTCTCCTGCCCGGACCGGCCAGGGATTGTGCACGCTGTGGCCGGCGCCCTGCTGGTGGCCGGCTGCAACATTACGGACTCCCAGCAGTACGGCAGCCAGGGCACCGGGACGTTCTTTATGCGGGTGGAAGCCACCACGGCGGCACCGACGGCCGAGTTGCACGCCGCGCTGGAGCCGGTCGCCCACGCGTTCGGTATGCAGTGGAGCCTCAACCCGGCCGGCCGCCGGGTCCGCACCCTGCTGATGGCGAGCACGTCCGCCCACTGCCTCAACGACCTGCTGTTCCTGCAGCGCTCCGGCACCCTGCCCATCGAGATCCCCGCCATCGTCTCCAACCACCGTGACCTGGCTGGCCTGGCCGAGTTCTACGGCATCCCGTTCCACCACATCCCGGTCACCAAGGACACCAAGGCCGACGCCGAGGACGCCCTCCGGAAACTCATGGCCGAACACGACATCGAGCTCACGGTCCTGGCCCGGTACATGCAGATCCTCTCCGACGAGCTCTGCACCGAGCTCACCGGCAAGGCGATCAACATCCACCATTCCTTCCTGCCCTCGTTCAAGGGCGCCAAGCCGTACCACCAGGCGCATGCCCGCGGCGTGAAGCTCATCGGCGCCACGGCCCACTACGTCACCGCCGCGCTGGATGAGGGCCCGATCATCGAGCAGGAAGTCATCCGCGTGGACCACCGCCGCACCGCCGAGCAGTTCGTCCAGATGGGCCGCGACGTCGAGGGCCGCACCCTCGCCCAGGCCGTGCAGTGGCACGCCGAGCACCGGGTGCTACTGGACGGCAACCGGACCGTCGTCTTCAGCTGAGGCCCGCCCGCAGGGAGCGCTTGTTTTCGGGCCCGCGCCGTCCTTAACTGGAGCCATGGAAGCGTCACCGCAGGATGAACTCGAGGCCTTCCTCGAGCTGCTCAAGGCCGAGGGCCGGCGCGGCGTGCTGGGCCTCGATTGCGGAACGGGCGCGGACGGGCTCCGCTTTGTCCGCGCCGGGATCCACTTCACCGGCGTCGATCCCTCGGAGGAGAACATCCATGCGGCCCGCGCCCACGGGCTCTCCGCCTCGGTCGCGGGCGGACAGGTACTGCCCTTCGCCGACGCCGCGTTCCCCGCGGTCTGGGCGGTCGACGCCCTGGCCGAACTGCCCCCGGCGGCATGGGACGGCGTCGTGCGGGAAGTGCGCCGGGTCGCGGAACCGGGTGCGCCGATCGCCGTCGTCGTCCCCGGACTCGGCCGCCCGGACCTCGGCGAGGGTTTCACGGTCCTCCGCTCCCCCGCCTAAGCCCCCATCCCCCGGTTGCGCTATCACTTTTGGTTGCCATCGGGGCCCCAGAACAACCAAAGGTGATAGGGCAACGGGGGAAAGGGCCGGTCAGGGCCTTGGGTTGCTCCGCATGTAGCCGCCCAGGAAGCCGCCGGCCACCAGCAGGACGGCGCCGGCCCGGGCCAGGCCCACCCCCAGCCGGTGCCGGCCCTTGCGGCGGGCACGCCAGGAGGCCAGGAAGATCAGCGTCGCGGTCAGGTTCGCGGCGGCATGGACGACGCCGATCCGCCGCGTCGCGTGATCAGCCCGGGCCCATTCGGCCCAGCCGCTGATCGCCGTCGGCGGGGCGGCAAGGACACCCAAGCCAACCAGCCGCTGCGCCGCCCGCCGGCTCCCCCGGTCCGGAAACAGGTCCAGGAAGACCGCCATGAACCACGCGCCGAAGGGCAGGTCGCTGAGGATCACGTGCGGCGGGATGCCGTTGGCATCGCCGTGGAAGAAGCGCCGGAGTCGGGGGTTGGCGACCAGCCGGGCGGCGATCGGCTCCGCGGTGCGGACGGCGGGGTCGAGCGACTCGGCGTCGGCCAGCTGTTTCATCAGTGTCAGGAACATACCGGCCTCCTGGGGACGCGTCCGGGTGCATGGCGGGATGGCCCCGATCCTACTCAGGGCCGCCGGACCCGCAAGAGGCAGGTGTCCTAGGCTGGTGGCATGAGCCCTGTCTACGCCTTCGCCGGAAACACCCCGGCCGTCCACGCATCCGCCTTCGTCGCCCCCAGCGCTTCGGTGATCGGCAAAGCCACCCTGGCCGAAGACTCCAGCGCCTTCTACGGCGTCTCCGTCCGGGCCGACACGGCCGCGATCACTGTCGGTGCCGGCACCAACTTGCAGGACAACGTGGTGCTGCACGCGGATCCGGGGTTCCCCTGCACCGTCGGAGCCCGGGTCAGCGTCGGCCACAGCGCAGTGGTGCACGGCTGCACGGTCGAGGACGACTGCCTGATCGGCATGAGCGCCACCATCCTCAACGGCGCGGTGATCGGGGCCGGCTCGTTGATCGCCGCCGGCGCCGTGGTCCTGGAAGGCACCGTTATCCCGCCCCGCTCGCTGGTCGCCGGTGTTCCCGCCAAGGTCCGCCGGGAACTGAGCGACGAGGAGTTCGAGGGCGTCAAGCAGAACGCCGCCCATTACCGGGACCTTGCACGGGCCCACCGAGAAATCCACGGCTGAGGTCCGGCTCGGCAACGGGCCGGAGCAAGACACGCCCTCCGACCCTTGCGTTAACTTCTTGACTACAAAGCGTTGATGGGGCACGCTTCATTGCATGCCCTCACCAACGCGCTCAACGAGGAGCCGCACCAAAAACCCCGGGTCGCAATCCGCCCTCCGGCATCTGAACCAGCAACGGATCATCGAATGCCTGCTGGCCGGGCCCTCCACCCAGGCGGAACTGGCCCGCCAGACCGGCCTCTCCACGGCCACGGTCTCCAACATCGTCAAGATCATGCAGGACGCCGGGCTGGCGTCCACCGAACCGATCACCAGCTCCGGCCGCCGCGCTCTGAACGTCCGGCTCAACAGCAACGGCGCTGTGGCCGTCGGCATCGACTTCGGCCGCCGGCACCTGCGGGTGGTCCTGGCCTCCCTGAGCTACCACGTGGTCGCGGAAGAATCGGTCCTGCTGCCGCTGGGCCACCACGCGGAGGAAGGCATCGAGGCCGCCGTCGGGGTGCTGGACCGGCTGCTGGCCGGAAGCGGCGTCGAGCGCAGCGCCCTGGTGGGTGCCGGCGTCGGCATCCCGGGGCCCATCGACCGCCGCACCGGCACCGTCGCGCAGGGCGCAATCCTGCCCGAGTGGGTGGGCATCAACATCCTCAAACGCCTCGAGGAAGCGCTGGATCTCCCCGTTTTCGTCGACAACGACGCCAACCTCGGCGCCCTGTCCGAGGTCACCTGGGGACCGCACACCGGCATCAGCAACCTGCTGTTCCTCAAGATCGGCTCGGGCATCGGCGCCGGCCTGATCCTGAACGGCATGCCGTACTACGGCAACGTCGGCATCACCGGCGAAATCGGCCACGCCACCATCCACGAGCACGGCCTCGTCTGCCGCTGCGGCAACCGCGGCTGCCTGGAAACCATTGCGTCCACCACCACCATGATCGAACTGCTGAGCCGGGGTGAGGACAAGCCGCTGACGTCGGAGGACATCGTCCGCAAGGCCCTCGCCCGGGACTCGGCCACCCTGCGTGTCGTGGACGACGCCGGCCTCGCCGCGGGCCGCGCACTGGGCAACGTCGCGAACCTGATCAACCCGGAGGTGATCGTCGTCGGCGGACCGCTGGCCGGGCTCGGCGAGCTGCTCCTGGACCCGATCCGGCGGGGCCTGGTGCGCCACGCCGTGCCGGTTATCGGGGAGACAACGGTCCTGACCATGTCCTCCCTCGGCGACCGCGCCGAGGCGCTCGGGGCCACAGCTTTGGTGTTCCAACATGCCGGAATCCGGCGAAACTAAAGAAGCTGTTATCGAGCCGTTGCGTTAAAGACTTGACGACAACGGCGTGATCCAGTTTACTTTTGCATCAGACGGCCCTGCGGTTTGCAGGGGCGGACAACGAAGTCATGCATTGGAGGCGTAAGGGCAGATGACGTCCCTCAACACGCACAGCGATCCCGTAATTCTCGAGATGCGCTCCATCACCAAAGAATTCCCCGGCGTTAAAGCATTGGCCGAGGTGACCCTGCGGGTGAAGGCCGGCGAGATCCACGCCATCTGCGGTGAGAACGGCGCAGGAAAATCCACCCTCATGAAGGTGCTCTCGGGCGTTTACCCCTACGGCAGCTACACCGGCGACATCGTCTACCAGAACGAAGTCCAGCAGTTCAAGGACATCCGGGCCAGCGAGCACGCCGGCATCGTGATCATCCACCAAGAACTCGCCCTCATCCCGGAACTCTCCATCACGGAGAACATCTTCCTGGGCAACGAACCCACCAAGCGCGGAGTCATCGACTGGGCCGAGGCCCGGACGCGGTCCACCGAGCTGCTGGCCCGGGTGGGCCTGCGCGAGGACCCGGACACCCCGGTCAAGGAAATCGGCGTCGGCAAGCAGCAGCTGGTGGAGATCGCCAAGGCGCTGAACAAGAAGGTCAAGCTCCTCATCCTSGACGAGCCCACGGCGRCCCTGAACGAATCCGACTCCCAGCACCTGCTGGAYCTGATCCTGGGCCTGAAGGGCCGCGGCATCACCTCGATCATCATTTCGCACAAGCTCAACGAGATCGAACAGATCGCCGACTCGATCACGATCATCCGTGACGGCAAGTCCATCGAGACCCTGGACGTGAAGGCCGACGGCGTCGACGAGGACCGCATCATCAAGGGCATGGTGGGCCGGACCCTGGAGTCCCGGTTCCCGGACCACGAGCCGAAAATCGGCGAGACGTTCTTCGAGGTCAAGAACTGGAACGTCGGCCACCCGCAGATCCAGGACCGCTTGGTCTGCAAGAACTCCAACTTCTTCGTCCGCCGCGGCGAGATCGTTGGCTTCGCCGGCCTGATGGGCGCCGGGCGCACCGAACTGGCCCGGTCCATCTTCGGCCGCTCCTACGGCCGCTTCATCTCCGGCCAGGTCTACAAGGACGGCCGGGAACTGCACCTGAAGACCGTGAAGCAGGCCATCGACGCCGGCCTCGGCTACGTCACCGAGGACCGCAAGTCCCTGGGCCTGAACCTGCTCGATGACATCAAGGCCACCACGGTGTCCGCGGCGCTGAAGAAGATCAGCAGCCACAACGTCGTCGACGCCGACAAGGAATTCACGGTCGCCGAGCAGTACCGCAAGTCACTGCGCACCAAAACACCGTCCGTCGAGGAAGGCGTGGCCAAACTCTCCGGCGGCAACCAGCAGAAGGTGGTGCTGGCGAAGTGGATGTTCACCGACCCGGAACTGCTGATCCTGGACGAACCCACCCGCGGGATCGACGTCGGCGCCAAGTACGAGATCTACGGCATCATCCAGCAACTGGCCAACCAGGGGAAAGGCGTCATCGTGATCTCCTCGGAGCTGCCCGAACTCCTCGGCCTCTCCGACCGCATCTACACCATCTTCGAGGGCGCCATCACCGGTGTGCTCGACAAAGACGAAGCCAGCCAGGAAAGCCTCATGAAACTCATGACTTCCGCCCGCAAGACCGCTTGACCCTCTGGACCACCCAGAACATTCCGGACAACAAGGACTGACACAATGAACGCGCTCAAGAAGCTCTTTGGCGGCAACACCCGCCAATTCGGCATGATCTTCGCCCTGGTTGCACTGATCGTCTTCTTCCAGATTTTCACAGAGGGCCGCACGCTCACCCCGGGCAACGTCATCAACCTCTTCAACGGCAACTCCTACATCCTGATCCTCGCGATCGGGATGGTGCTGGTGATCATCGCCGGCCACATCGACCTTTCCGTCGGCTCCGTCGCCGCCTTCGTAGGCGTCAGCGTCGCCCTGATGATCCAGGACTGGGGCATTCCGTGGTACCTCGGAATCCTCTTCGGCCTGATCCTGGGCGCCCTGATCGGCGCCTGGCAGGGCTTCTGGACCGCCTACGTCGGTATTCCGGCCTTTATCGTGACGCTGGCCGGCATGCTGCTCTTCCGCGGCTTCAACCAGTTCGTCGGCAAGTCGAACACCATCCCGGTGCCGAACGACTTCCAGTACATCGGTTCCGGCTACCTGCCCGAGTTCGGCCCCAACACCGGCTATAACAACCTCACCCTGCTGCTGGGCCTGGCGGGCGCCGCGTTCGTCATCTACAGCGAGATCCGCTCCCGCCGCAAGGCCAAGGCCCTCGGCGCCGAGGTCCCCGAGGCCTGGGTCACCATCACCAAACTCGTCCTGATCTGCGGCGCCATCCTCTACGCGACGTACCTCTTCGCGACCGGCCGCCCCGGCACCTCGTTCCCGATTCCGGGCCTGATCCTGGCGATCCTGGTCCTGGTCTACGGCTTCATCTCCTCCAAGACCATCATCGGCCGCCACGTCTACGCCGTCGGCGGCAACCGCCACGCGGCCGAGCTCTCCGGCGTCCAGTCCAAGAAGGTCAACTTCCTGGTCATGATGAACATGTCGGTCCTGGCCGGCCTCGCCGGCATGATCTTCGTCGGCCGTTCCACCGCCTCCGGCCCGTTCGACGGCGTCGGCTGGGAACTTGACGCGATCGCCGCCGTCTTCATTGGCGGCGCCGCGGTCACCGGCGGCGTCGGTACCGTGATCGGCTCGATCGTCGGTGGCCTCGTGATGGCCGTGCTGAACAACGGCCTGCAGCTCCTCGGCGTCGGCGCCGACCTCACCCAGATCATCAAGGGCCTGGTGCTCCTGATCGCGGTCGCCTTCGACGTCTACAACAAGACCCAGGGCAAGAGGTCGATCATCGGCATGATGATGAAGAACTTCAGCCGCGGGAACGAAGCCCGGCCTGACGAGACGACGTCCACCAAGGAAGTCATCGCCAAGGAATCCTGACCGGTTCCCCGGCCCCTCAACCCCGATTCTCCGAACACCATCTAAAAGAAAGTGAACCAAGCAATGCAAATGATTGGTAAAGCAGGAAAGGCAGCAGCGATCGCTGCTATTGCGGCACTGGCGCTGACAGCCTGCGGCCGTTCCGACAGCGGAACTTCCGGCGGCGCAAGCGGCGGCGGCGAGGCGTTCCCCAAGAACTCCCCGATCGGCGTCGCGCTCCCCCAGAAGACCAGTGAGAACTGGGTGCTGGCGGAGAAGTTGTTCAATGACGGCCTCAACGGCGCCGGCTTCAAGGCAGATGTGCAGTTCGCCAACGGCGGCGTTTCGGAGCAGCAGAACCAGATCAGCGCGATGGTCACCAAGGGTGACAAGGTCATCATCGTGGGTGCCATCGACGGCGCCCAGCTCGGTACCCAGCTCAAGCAGGCCAAGGACGCTGGCGCCACCATCATCGCGTATGACCGTCTGCTCCTGAACACCCCGAACGTTGACTACTACGTGGCCTACGACAACTTCAAGGTCGGCGAACTCCAGGGCCAGGCGCTTCTGGACGGACTCAAGGCCAAGAAGCCGTCCGGCCCGTACAACATCGAACTGTTCGCCGGTTCCCCCGATGACGCCAACGCGAAGGTCTTCTTCGACGGCGCAATGAAGGTGCTCCAGCCGAAGATCGACGACGGCACCCTCAAGGTCCTCTCCGGCCAGAAGACCTTCGAACAGGCCGTCACCCAGGGCTGGAAGGCTGAGAACGCCCAGCGTCGCGCCGACACCCTGCTGACCGGCAGCTACGGCAGCGCCTCCCTCGACGGCGTCCTGTCGCCGAACGATACGCTGGCCCGCGCAATCCTGACCTCGGTCAAGGCTGCCGGCAAGCCGCTCCCCGTTGTCACCGGCCAGGACTCCGAAGTTGAGTCCGTCAAGTCGATCATGGCAGGCGAGCAGTACTCCACCATCAACAAGGACACCCGCAAGCTCGTTGAGCACGCGATCACCATGGTCAAGGACATCCAGGCGGGCAAGAAGCCTGAGGTCAATGACGACAAGTCCTACAACAACAAGGTCAAGACGGTGCCGGCGTTCCTGCTGCCGCCGGTCATCGTGACGAAGGAAAACGTTAAGTCCGCTTACGTTGACGATCCGGTACTCGGACCGCTGACCAAGTAGCCTAACGCTCCACACCAGGGCCCCGGCTCCCCCGCAGTGACCAGTTCACGCGGGAGGGCCGGGGCCCTTTTGTGTGCTTCACAGCAGATCCAAAGGAACCCCCCGACCTCCGCACAGCCAGCCGTACCAGTGTGGGAACAGCCGCCGGAGACTCCGGCGCCAGATCCCTAGGAGTACCGTGAGCGTCCTTGCCCGGAGTGTAGGCAACGCCTTTCGAAACAAGGTCAGGACCGCCGCCGTTGTGGCCGTCCTCGCTGTGGCCATCGGCCTCGCACTGTCCATGCTSGTGGCCAACCAGGCCGTCACCGGMAAGGTTGCCGARCTGAACGCCTCGGTGGGCACSGTCCTGACCGTCAACCCGGCCGGCGGGCAGGGCTTCGAGGGCGGCGGGGAGCCGCTCACCGCCGCGGAGGCAGCCACCGCGGCCGCCGTGCCCAACGTCAGCTCGGTGGTCGGCACCAAGGCGCTGCGGCTCCGCAACGCCGCCCAGGTCGCAGCTCAGGCCGCAGCTCAGGCCGCCGCAGCGCAGGCCGGCCATGCACGATCCGGCGGCCAGGCAGGCCAGGGCGGCCCCGGCGGCCAGTCCGCCACGACCGTCACTACGAGCCTGACCGCCGCGGTCGACGCCGGGACGCTCGGCAACCGYAACCAGTCCTCCGGCAGCACCGGCGGCACCGGCCAGGCCGCTCCGTCGTTCTCCCTGCCGGTGACCGCCACCGGCATCGGGGCCGGGGTGGACTCCAGCGGCAAGGCCCTGCAGCTGACGCAGGGCACCGGCCTGGGCAACTACGCCGCAGCCTCAACAGGGGCCCTGCTTGGCACCACGCTGGCCGAGAAGAACAACCTCAAGGTCGGCTCGACGTTCACCATCGCGGAAAAGACCTTTACGGTCCGGGGACTGTTCGACGCCGGCACGGCGTTCGGCAACAACGCCCTTTATCTGACGC
>NZ_JBFTNO010000076.1:0-15695 GCF_056397525.1 Arthrobacter sp. 05L45_2
CGATCGAGCCGGTTTCCGGTGACCGTATTGCTGTAGTTGTCGACGGCGGATTCTTCTCCGTCGACAACAACAGGGTCGTCATTGTTGCTGACAACGCCCAAATGGGCGACGCGGCTACTGCGGGGATCCGCTAGCCCGACCTTGATGAACGTTACTGGTTTTCCGTTCATCATCCTGGCAACTGTTTTTGCGTTGCTGGTTTTTGCACTGTGTCTTTCCGGGGTGCGCCGCTTCAATTTGCGGCGCGCCCTGGGCACGGTGGACGCCTCCATTTGCGTAGCTGGAAACAGCTGGCAGATGGGGGTTTGTCGTTATCAGGACAACGACCTCGAGTGGTTCCGGCTTGCCTCCCTGAGCGTTCGTCCCAAGCATTCGTTCCGCCGCAGCTCGCTGGAACTGCTGGGCCGCCGCGAACCGACAGAATCCGAGCTCGTTAAAGTCCAGCCGGAGACGGTGATCGTAGAGCTTCGCTGTGAGGGCCAGGACGTCCTGCTCGCGATGAGGTTTGATGCCTACACAGGCCTTTCCTCCTGGCTCGAGGCCGGACCGGTCATCGGCGTCGGCACCTGGCGCTAACACCGGTGGGCTTCGCCGAAAGCATCCGGATCGCCGACGGTCCGGTCCTGTGGGCGGCGTGCGCCGCCGGGATCGCCGGCACGCTGTACCTGCTCAGGCCGATCGCCGGCTGGAAGCGTACCCCGGCGCTTCGTGCCGCGGCCGTTCCCGTAGCCGCGCTCGTCCTCGCTGTTGTGCTGGTGCTCGGTGTGCACTGGCTCCTCGTCTACGCCGTGCCCGTCTTCCCCGACGTGCTCCCGCCCGAGGTGCTCCTCTGGGCCGTGCCCGCGGTCGCAGCCCTGCTGTTGGCGGCCTACCGGGTCCGGACGCTGCTGCGAAGCAGCCCCCGGCCCGACCGCGCCCGGAAGGCCACCACGGTGGCGGCGGCCGCCTGCGCCGGCGTCCTCGCTCTGTCCGCCGTGCAGATCAATGCCTATTTCGGCCTGAACCACACCGTCAGCGACCTGACCGGAACGGCCGTCGCACGGATCCAGAACCTGGAGACGGACCTCAAACGGCAACCTGACGACCCTCCGGCCGTCGCACTGGCCGGCTGGAAAGCCCATGGAGCACTCCCGTCCTCCGGGCTGATCCGGAAGGCCACCATACCCGGCACCGCATCAGGCTTCGTCAGCCGTGAAGCCTATGTTTACCTGCCGCCGGCCTACCAGGCGGTCCCGCGTCCTGAGCTGCCGGTACTGGTCCTCTTCGCCGGCCAGCCCGGAGCTCCGGCGGACTGGGTCACCGGGGGAGCGCTGCGGAGCCGGATGGACCGGTTCGCCGCGGCCCACCACGGCGTAGCTCCTGTGGTGGTGGTTGTCGATCCCAACGGCAGCCCCAACGGCAACCTCCTGTGTATGGACAGCCATATCGCCCAGGCGGACACGTTCCTCTCCCGCGATGTCCCGGCCTGGATCCGCGCCACGTTCGCCGTCGCCCCCGAGCCGCGCTACTGGGCAGCCGGCGGATTCTCCTTCGGTGCCACCTGCGCCGTCCAGATGGTGACCAGGCACCCGGACATTTACAGCGCCTCCCTGGCCTTCGCCAGCGAAAAGGAACCCGCACTGGCCAAGGAGCGGCACAAAACCATCGAAGCCTCGTTTGGCGGGGACACCGTGGCGTTCGAGCGGCAGACACCCCTGCACCTGATGCAGTCACGGCGCTATGACGGCAACGCCATCTACTTCGGCGCGGGCGAGCGGGACACGCAGTTCGTTGAGTACATGGACGTCCTTGCCGACGCCGCCCGCGGGGCCGGTTTCACGGTCCAGGAGCGGCTGGTTCCCGGCACCGGCCATTCCTGGGAAGTGGCCGCCCGCGGTCTCCCGGCCGGCCTCGACTTCCTGGGCCGGCGCTGGGGGATCAACCCGTGAGAATAGGCCTTCGGCGCATCGGGCGGTACCTCCGTAAAACACCGTTCTCGCTGGCGTTCCTCGCGGCTTTCCTGGGCGCGGGCGTGRCAACCGGAAGTTTCCTGGCCGGGCCGCCGGTGTCCCTGCTGGGTGCCGCGTCCGTGAGCGCATCCGGGCTGGAAGGCGGGTTGTGGTGGAGCATGTTCACCTCTCTCTTTTTCGCCACCAACCCGCTGGCCTACCTGGCCGCGTCCGTGATGGTGCTGGGCTTGCTGGGCGCAGCGGAACGCAGGCTCGGATCAGTCCGGCTCGCGGTGTTCTTCTTCGCGGGGCAGTTTGCGGCCGTGTCACTGTTCCTGCTGTTGACCCAGCTCGCGCGGTTCGCCGGCGACAACTGGCTGGGCGGGATGGTCGACGCCCGGCTGATGGGGCCTTACGCGGCCATCCTCGCCGTCACCCTGGCCGCCGGGGCGCTCCTCCCGGCCCTGTGGCAGCGCCGGCTGCGGACCGCCGTCGTGGCCGGGTCCCTGCTCCTGGTTCTCTACATCGGCCACCCCGAAACTGTGGTGGGCCTGGCCGGAGCGCTGGTGGGGCTGATGGCCGGCTGGTGGATCCAGGGGGACAAAGGAACCCTGCACCGCCACCGCTCCACCTCGAGGGAGACCCGGAACCTCCTTGCGCTGACGGTGGCGATCTTCGCCGTGGGGCCGATGATCACCGCAACGGTCCGCAGCCCCACGGGTCCGCTGGCGCTGCTGCGGGAGATGGCGCTGAACCCGCTGCCGACCTTGGGGCAACTCGAACGCAGCTGCGGGTCCGGGGTGGACATCAGCTGCCTGGGCGCCGGGCGGGAGGGATACGCCGGGCCCCTGGGCCTGGCCCTGGCTGTGGTGCCGGTGGTGCTGCTGCTGATCTGCGCCGACGGCATGCGGCAGGGCAGGCGGCTGGCGCTGCGGATCGCGGTCCTGGTCCAGCTGGGCGTGACTGCGCTGGCAGCGGTGTACCTGGCCCTGTTTGCCCGGATCCCGCACTACGCCGCGCGTCCRCCCTCAGCAGTCATGGGTTCTCCGGTGGTGCACATCCTGCCGCTGGCGGTGGTCCCGCTGGCCCTCGCGCTGCTGCTGGTCGCCAATCGGCGCCTTTTCCGCGTCGAAACCAGCACCCGGGCACGCCGTATCCTCGGCCTGACCGTGGCGGGAACGTTCGTGGTGCTCGCCGGCGGCTATTCGGCCATATGGTTTGCCGCCGGCGGCCTGGCCCGCGACGGCGGCTGGCTGGGGCTCGCGGCCGAGCTCGCCCGGCAGTACCTGCCGCTGCCCATCCCGGGGATCTACGGCCGGGTCTTCCAGCAGCGCAACCCGGTGGAGGCCTTCCTGTTCGCCGGCTCCGGCATCATCTTCTGGGCGGTGGCACTGACAGGGGTGTGGCTGGTGCTCCTTCGGCGGCACCACGGTACTGACGCGGGATCAGCGGACCGCGGGGTGGCGCGCGGCCTCATCCGGCTGGGCGGCGACTCGCTGTCCTGGATGGCCCTGTGGGAACCTAACAAGTACTGGTTCGCACCCGAATCCCGCGGCGGCGTGGCCTACCAGCGGCACGGCAACGTGGCACTGACCGTGGCCGGCCCCTTCGGACCGGCCCGGAACCGTGACAGCACCGCCGCCAGCTTCCTGGATTTCTGTGGCGAGCACGCGCTGATTCCGTGCTTCTACTCCTGCACCGACGGGCTCTGGCCCCTGCTGGAGGGCAAGGGCTTCCGCCGGGTGGCCGTGGCGGTGGAAACCCGGCTGGCGGTCCGCGACCTGGAGTTCAAGGGCAAGGAGTGGCAGAACGTCCGGACCGCGCTGAACCGCGCGGCCAAGACCGGCGTCGGCGCGGTGTGGGGCCGCTACCGTGACTTCACGCCCGCGCAGCGGGCCCAGCTCAACGAAGTCTCCGAGGAATGGGCAGCGGGCAAGCAGGTCCCCGAAATGGGATTCACGCTGGGCAGCCTGGACGAGCTCGAGGACGACGACGTGCTGTGCTGCCTCGCTGTGGACGGGGATGGCCGGGTGCACGGCGTCACGAGCTGGCTGCCGGTCTTCGACGGTGGCGAGCTGGTGAGCTGGACGCTGGACGTGATGCGCCGGCGCGGCGACGCCTTCCCCGGTGTGATGGAATTCCTGATCGCCTCTGCGGTGCGGGAGCTGCGGGAATCCGTGGCCGTCATTTCGCTCTCCGGTTCACCGCTCGCGGGTGAGGCCGGAACTGCGCCCGTCGGAACTGCGCCCGGCGGGACGGGATC
The DNA here is from genome assembly GCF_056397525.1 of Arthrobacter sp. 05L45_2. Lineage (NCBI taxonomy): Bacteria > Bacillati > Actinomycetota > Actinomycetes > Micrococcales > Micrococcaceae > Arthrobacter > Arthrobacter sp. 05L45_2. The sequence goes on from NZ_JBFTNO010000076.1 coordinate 4,192, forward strand.
CGGGACAAGTGAGGCGAGTCCCCGCGGGAGCGACGGGCTCGCCGGAATCCTCGACGTCGTGGGCAGGGCCCTTGAACCGGTTTACGGATTCCGGTCACTGGCCACGTTCAAATCACGATTCAAGCCGGAATACCGCACCCTGTACCTGTACTACCAGGACCCGCTGCAGCTGCCGGCGATAGGGCGCGCCCTGAGCCGGGCTTACCTCCCGGACCTCTCCGTCCGCCAAAGTGCACGACTGCTCCGGACGCTGGTGCGCTAATTCGATTRCCGCCGCCAAATACAGGCACGGGATAAAGGGATTCCTGCCGGCAAAGAATGCAGCCAGCCGGGCAATATAGCAAAAAAAATGATCCCCGGCCATAATGCCGGGGATCATTTTCGGGACCGGGCTGCCAATGGTTGCCCTGCCGGGGGAGACTAGACCAGCGTCACGCCGGTTGCCTGGGGGCCCTTGGCGCCCTGGCCGATCTCGAACTGAACGCGCTGGTTCTCGTCGAGGGTCTTGAATCCGCCGGTCTGGATCTCGGAGTAGTGAACGAAGACATCGCCATCGGAGTCATCCGGGGTGATGAAGCCGAAGCCCTTTTCAGCGTTGAACCACTTGACGGTTCCCTGTGCCATTTAATTCTCCTCATTTTGGATCTAGAAGCAGCCCGGCGCACTTTGCACCGGGCCGGGTCACTCTGCGAGAAGAACCTTGGCTTCGGTCCGGTTTGAGACCGGACCTGGCGGCAGGAGCTTCACGCTCGCAACACGTCTTGCGAGCATGAAAAACACCTACACAAAGACTTGTCTAAGAATTTCATGGCACCTCCGTGAGGTCAACGGGGCCGGGACATAATTCCAGAAATTTTATCTAAAGAGTTCGTGAACTACTTCCCGGCACTGGAAACAAACCCTGGAGAGCGCCGGCGCCGCAAAGACGGATTAGGAAAGCGGGGCCAGCCATTCCCCGCGGCGCATTACCCGGGAAAGGTGAAGTCCGGAATTTACGACGACGGCGTCCGCCCTCAGTCCGCGGCGTAATGAGCCGAGCTCGGCCGCCAGGCCGAGGACCGCGGCGGGAACCGCTGTGGCCGAGGTGACGGCATCTGCCAGGGGTACGCCGGCAGCCACGGTGCGCCGCACGACCTCGAGCAGTGTGGCGGTCCCGCCGGCGAGGGCGTCGCCCCGGTCCAGGCGGGCGCTTCCGCCGGTAACGGTAACTGCGGCCCTGCCCAGGCTGTAGTGGCCGTCGGGCAGGCCCGCGGCGGCCATGGAATCGGTCACCAGGGCGATGTTCGCCGCGCCGGCCAGCTGGAATACGGTGGCCACCACGGCGGGGTCCAGATGCACGCCGTCGGCAATCAGTTCGAGTACCGCCCCGCCCGAGGCCGCACTCCGCAGGCACGCCGCCACCGGCCCCGGCGCCCGGTGGTGCAGGGGCGGCATGCCGTTAAAGAGGTGGGTGACAGTGGGCCTCGTGCCGCGGGACCCTTCCCGCCTGCCCCGGGATTCCAGGGCGACACCTGCCGCGTGGAGGGCCGCCGTGGCTGTCGCGTCGTCGCAGTCCGTGTGCCCGAGAGAGGGAACCACGGCATGCGAGGCCAGCGTTGCCACCAGGTCCTCCGCCCCCGGGAGTTCCGGCGCAAAAGTCATCGAGGCTAGTGTGCCGCGGGCGGCCTGCAGCAGCCCGGCGAGGAGCTCCGGATCGGGCTCGCGGAGGTGGGCCGGATCCTGTGCCCCGCAGCGGGCCGCGGCGAGGAACGGGCCTTCAAGGTGGATTCCGGCCAGCAGGCCCCCTTCCGTCAGTGCGGCGTGCAGCGCCAGTCCCCGCAACAAGGAGCCGGGTGCGGCGGTGACCAGGCTTGCCAGGAGCGTGGTGGTCCCGGACCGGTGCAGGAAGTCGATGGCCTGCCGCGCCTGGTCCTCGGTGCCGGCCGGGAAGTCACCGCCGTGCGCGCCGTGGCAGTGCAGGTCAACCAGTCCGGGAAGAATGAAGTCTCCGGGACCGAGACGGAATTCAGGCGCGTCACCGAAGCCGGCGGCGGCGCCGTCGAACCCCGAAGCCRGTCCGGCGTAAGCGATCCTGTCGGCCTCCACGGCGACGGCGGCGTCGGAGAGCACGGCACCGTCGCTGACCATGGTGCCGAACAGGAGCTGCCGGCCGGCCGGAACATGGTTCATGGTCAGAGTCTAAGGTGCACCCGGCTGCAGGGTCAGCGGGCCTAGAAGAGCCGGGACTCGCTGTCGTCCACGCCGCGCATGGCGTCGTAGTCCAGGGTCACGCAGTCGATGCCCCGGTCATTGGCCAGCACTTTGGCCTGGGGCTTGATCTGCTGGGCGGCGAAAATGCCGCGCACGGGGGCCAGCAGGGGATCGCGGTTCAGCAGTTCGAGGTAGCGGGTGAGCTGCTCGACGCCGTCGATATCACCGCGGCGCTTGAGCTCGATGGCAACAGTGGCGCCGGTGGCGTCGCGGGCCAGGATGTCCACCGGGCCGATGGCCGTGAAGTACTCGCGGCGGATCAGCGAGAAGCCTGCGCCGAGGGTCTCGATCTGCTCGGCCAACAGCCGCTGCAGGTCTGCCTCAACGCCGTCCTTGATCAGGCCGGGATCCAGGCCAAGTTCATGGGACGTGTCGTGCAGCTGCTCGTGGATGTTGATGATGAGCCGGTCGTCGGTCTTCGCGGACTRCACAGTCCACTGCTCGACGACGCCGACCTCGACGTCCACCTCGTCCGGCGTGGACACCCGCAGGTTCGCCGGGGGACTCATCCAGTTCAGCGGCTTGTAGGAACCGCCGTCAGAGTGGACTAGGACCGAGCCGTCGGCCTTGACCACCAGGAGCCGGGTGGCCAGGGGGAGATGGGCTTTGAGCCGGCCGACATAATCAACGGAGCAACGGGCTATGACTAAACGCACCCGGTCAACACTACCGTCTGTTGCCCCGCATGCGGGTGCCTGCGGGCCCGTTGCCCGGCGGGCACGGCTCTGGGGCAGAATGGAGCTATGCCCCGTTCCAACCGACCCCGCCGAGCCGTGTCCGGGAAAGCTGCCTCCGGGAGGGGCGCCGCAAAGGCCGGCAAGCACGCCGCGGGTCCGGCGCCGGAACTGGATCTGGAACGCGCCCGCACCGGGATAGCCCGGCGGGAGAGCGCCCCGGACGGGGAATGGATGGTCCGCTCGATCTCGGCCGGGCGGGCGGAAAAGACCTATATCTGCCCGGGATGTTCCACGGCCGTGCTGCCGGGCATCGCGCACCTTGTGGTCTGGTCCGAGGACCATATCTTTGGTGCCGCGGCCGGCCTGGCCGAACGCCGGCACTGGCATTCGAACTGCTGGACCTCGCGCAGCTACAAGTACCGCTGAGCGGCTTCGCTAAGCTGGAGGGCATGACTTTCGACCCCGCGTCCTACGTGTTCAGCCAGCCTTCCGCGCCCACCGCAATCCGTGCCTCCACCGTGCTTCCGGCGCGCCGCGAGAATGTTGAACTCCGCACCGCGGACGGGCACCGGCTGGTCGGCGAACTCGCTGTGCCGGAGTCGGGGGAGATCAAGGCAACGCTGATCACCCTGCACCCGCTGCCCACGCATGGCGGATTCATGGATTCGCACGTCTACCGCAAGGCCTCCTACCGGCTCCCGGCGCTGGCCGGCATTGCAGTCCTCCGGTTCAACACCCGCGGAACCTCCTCGCCGCGCGGAACCAGCCAGGGGCAGTTCGAGGAAGGCATCGGCGAACGGCTGGACGTCGAGGCTGCGGTCCGTTTCGCCGTCGACCGCGGCCTGCCCAACCGCTGGCTGGTGGGGTGGTCGTTCGGGACCGAGCTCGCCCTGATGTACGGCGCCGCGGAACCAGTGGCCGCCGAAATTGAGGGCGCCATCCTGCTCTCGCCCCCGCTGCACCGGGCTACCGACGTCCACCTTAAGGAGTGGGCAGCCTTTGGCAAGCCGCTGAAGGTGCTGGTCCCCGAGCACGACGACTATCTGCAGCCGGATGCCGCGGCGCAGCGCTTCGCCCTGGTGCCGCATGCCGACGTCGTGGGCGTCGACGGCGCCAAACACCTCTGGGTAGGCGAGAAGTACGCCGGCCGGGTGCTCAACGAGATCGTGGACCGGGTGCTACCCGGGGGAGCGGCGACGGCGCTGCCCGAGGAATGGGACGGCCCGGTCGCCACCGCCCACGCCTGAGCGGGGTTAGTGCTTGTCCTGCCGGACGATGAAGATCTCCTTGACCAGCAGCATGATCGCTGCGGCCGTGGGAATGGCGATCAGGGCACCGAGCACGCCGAGCAGGCTGCCACCGGCGATGACCGAGATGACGGCGACTGCGCCGGGCACGGCAACGGCCTTCTGCATAATGCGCGGGGAGATGAAGTACGCCTCGAACTGCAGGTAGGCGAAGTAGCAGATCGCGTAGACCACGGCCGTCTGCCAGCCCGCCGTGAGGGCAATCAGGGTGACCAGGACACCGGCGATCATGCCGCCGACCAGCGGGATAAAGGCCAGTAGGGCCACAACGAAGGCCAGCAGGACCGCAAACGGAACGCCAACGATGGACATCACGATGAAAGCGAAGGTCGCATTCAGCAGGGCGACACAGACCTGGCCGATGACGTAGTTGCCGACCGAGCCGGTGATTTCCTCCGACAGCGCCTCCACCCTGGCCCGGCGGGACCGCGGAGCCAGCCGGTAGCCCCACTTCTTCATGGACGGCATGGCCGAAAGGAAGTAAAGGCTGAGGACCAGCACGATCAGGGCACCGAACAGGCCGTTGGCCACTGTGGAACCGAAGCCGACCACTCCGCCGAAGATCCCGCCCATGGCCTCCGGGTTGTTGACGAACTTTTCGAGCTCCTGCGAGATCCGGTCCCGGACGCCGAACTGGCTGTCGAGGGAGCGGAAGAAGTCCGAGTCGATGAAGTCCTGGATCCAGTGCGGCGCCTGCTGCACAATCTGGGTCACCTGCTGGACGATCGTGGGGATCAGCGTGGCAAAGAACCCGGCGACGGCCAGGGCCAGGACGGCGACGGAGATCAGGATTCCGACCGGCCGCGGGACCTTCTTGCTTTCCAGCCAGCGCACCACGGGGTCCAGGCCGAGCGAAATGAACAGCGCGGTGACAATCCAGAGGAGCAGTTGCGTGGTGTTGGAACCGATCCAGTAGACCAGCAGTGCCGCGCCGACGCCGACGGTGCCCATGAACCCGACGTACAGGGGGTGCTGGGCCGACAGTCGGGGCCCCGGATCACCAAAGCGGGCCGTAGATTCCATGTCCGACCCGGCCAGCACGTCTTCGTCCTGCTCCGGCGGCATCTCGAACCGCAGCCGGGGCTGTGCGCCGGGCAGCGGCTGGCGCAGGCGGCGGGCCATCGACATCAGGATGCCTGCAGCGGCCGCCCGGGGGCTGGAAAGCGTGGGAGTGGGCTCAAGCGGCGCCTGTGGCTGGCTGCCGGATTCCTGGCCTTCGGTGTGTCCGGCGGGGGACGACCCGGTGGATTCAGTCACTGCGTTGAATGCCCTTTTTGTCGGTAAATTCCCTGCAAAACCGCGGTTGCGGGCCGGGTGTGATGATCACCGCAAACACTATCAGCAGCCTTGCGAACTCGCGGGTTTCGGGCGCCCGGCGACGCGGGACCGGGGCTTGACAACGCCGCCGATCTGACTCGCAGGTAACAAAACGGTTACTCTTAAATCTACGTGTCCGCTGATGATAGGTAATATTTTGCGTTTCAAGACTGCAGTTGCACTTGTGCTGCTCGGCCTCCTGACACTGCTGGCCGGAATAGGCCAGAAGACGGTGTGGGCTCCGGCCGACACTTTCACCGCCACCGCGCCGACGGACGGCAAGGCCGCTCCGTTGACCGTCTTCGACCAGAAGCTGCGCACCCTGCACGGCGGCACGGTGAAGATCCATGTCAAGGGCGAAGGCAACTTTATGCTTGCCGCCGGCCGGCCGGATGACGTCGATGCGTGGGTCGGCAAGACCGCGCACAACACTGTCTCGGGAGTCTCCAGCGACGGCAAGTCGCTGCAGCTTGACCACACCGACGGCGACGCCGCCGCGCCCTCGCCGGCCGGCTCAGACCTGTGGGTGACCACGGAGAACGCCAGCGGCGACCTCGATTACACCTGGACGGCCCCGGCCGACGGTGACTGGTCCCTCCTGCTGGCCGCGGACGGCAAGAAGCCGGCTCCCGCCTCGGTCTCCATGACGTTCCCCAATGACACCTCCACACCGTGGGCCATCCCGCTGATGGTCCTCGGCGGGCTCCTGATCATCGCCGGCGGGGCGCTGCTGGTGCTCAAGCCGGGGCAGCGCAAGTCCGACGACGGCGGGTCCGCCACCGGCGGCCGCCGCAAGGAAAGCCTCTTCGCACGCCGGGCCCGGGCGCAGGCTGAGGCCCGTGCCGGGGCACGCGACGCCGGTGCGACCCCCGGTGAGACTTCCGCGCCCAAGGGCGCCGTGGAACGCGTAGCGGCCGGCGCCCCGGCCCGCCGCCGGTCAGCCGCGGCGGTAGCCCTGCTCACCGCCGCGGCCGTGGCGGGAACGGGCGTTGCCGCGCAGGCCAGCCAGACTCCGTCTCCGGCACCAAGCAGCTCCTCCTCCGCGTCCGCCGCGGCTCCCGATGCACCGGTCCTGCTGGACGCGCAGTTCCGCCGCATCCTGGAGCAGGTCTCCAGCGCCGTGGATGCCGGCGACGCCGCGAAGGACGCCGACAAGCTCGCCTCGCGGGTTGGGGCTACCGAACTTGAGGTGCGCAAACAGAACTACAAGATCCGCTCCAAGGTGGGCAGCTACGAATCGCGTATGCCGGTGCGGGCCACCAAGCTTCTCACCACCGTGGTCAGCAACAAGCGTGACTGGCCGCGTTCCGTCCTGGCTGTCACGCAGGGCGACGGCAACGTGGTCCCGCAGCTGCTGACCCTCGTGCAGGCCTCGCCACGGGAGAACTACAAGCTGGTCGGCGCGACCCCGCTGCAGCCCGGCACCACGTTCCCGGGCATCAACCGCGGGGGTACCGAAACGCTGGCCGCATCGGACAAGTCCGGCCTGCTGTACAGCGGTCAGGAAGCCCTGTCCGGCCTGGGCGACCGGCTGACCAAGGCCGACTCGGCGTTCAAGGACAAGCTCTCCGAGGGCCAGTCGTCGCCGTACATCGCGGACACGCTGGCGTACCAGAAGGACGTGGTGAAGTCCGGCGCCAACGGCAACTTCTCCTTCAGCCACAAGGTGGTGCCCGAGGACACCGTGGTGTTCCGGACGGCCGACGGCGGTGCCCTGGTCCTGGGGCGGTTGGACTTCGCCTTCGACGGCACGCCGAAGAACTCCGGTGACAAGCTGACGATCGGGAACGACGCGGCAGCCCTGGCCGGCGGCAAGGAAACCAGCACCGGAATGGTCCTGAACTTCGCCGAAGCCGTGGCCGTCTACGTGCCGCCGACCGGCTCGAAGGATTCGATGAAGCTGGTCGCCGCCACCCGCGGCCTGGTGGGCGCGAAATTCAAGTAGTCCCCACAGGGACCTGACTGCCCGGCACCACCAGCCGGCAAACCACCCAGCAACGACCGGGCCGCCTCCGCGGCCCGGTCGTTGCTGCATGGGGCGGAGTGGATAGAGTGGAGCCATGACTTCGCCAGCTTCCCGTCCGGTCCCGCCGGCGGCCGCCAGCCCGCTCAACCTGCGGGGCGCCGTCGACCTCTCCTCCCTCAAACAGCGCCCCGCGCCGCCCGCGGGTGGCCGCCCGCCGGCCACCGGAAGCGGGGCAACCGGTGCGGACACCGCGGAGGGCGGTGGTCCGGCCGGAGCGCCGCTTCGCGTGGACGTCACGGAGACCAACTTCCAGGAACTCGTGGACCTTTCCGCGCAGGTTCCCGTGGTGATTGCGCTGTGGGCTGCCTACTCGCCGGGCTCATCGCAGGTTGTGGACGTGCTGGAGCAGATCGTCGAAAGCTACGAGGGCCGGCTGGTCCTCGGCGCCGCAGACATCGAGGCGTTTCCCCAGCTTGCGCAGGCCTTCCAGGTGCAGGCCGTTCCGACCGCCGTCGCCGTGGTCAAGGGCCAGCCCGTGCCGTTGTTCCAGGGCGGTGCCGAGGAACAGCAGGTGCGCAGTCTCTTCGACGAACTGCTTAAGGTTGCGGCCGCCAACGGGGTGACCGGCAGGATCGGCGCCGGCGGCCCCCGGGCCCCCCGGCAGGCGCTGACGGAGATGCCGGCCGACGCCGAGGCGAAGGCCGGGCTGGCCCAGGTGGAGCTGATGGGCCGCCTGCAGGCGCTCTCCGCGGACGAAACGGACGCGCTGCGCGGCCGCGCCGCCACGGAGCCGGACAACCTGCAGTCCCAGCTCGCCGTCGCGGACCTCGACATCGCCGGGGGTCACGTTGAGGACGGCCTCGGCAGGATTGTGGCGTTCATCGGCCGGAACTTCGGGCCGGAACGCGAGACTGCCCGGGTGCGCCTGCTGGAGCTCTTCGACGTCGTGGGAACCACCGACGAACGGGTCGCCAAGGCCCGGCAGAACCTCGCGCGGGTGCTGTTCTGATGGGGTCCGCACTCTTCACCCCGCTGGACCTGCGCTCCCTGCGCCTGGAACACCGCGGCTGGGTCTCGCCGATGTGCCAGTACAGCTGCGACCCGGACACCGGCGAGGGCGTGCCCAACGACTGGCACCTGATGCACCTGGGGTCCTTCGCCACCGGCGGGGCCGCCCTCATCTTGACGGAGGCGGCCGCCGTGAACGCCGCCGGCCGGATCAGTCCCCGCGACGCGGGACTCTACAACGATGCCCAGGCCGAGGGCTGGGAACGGATTGTGGCCTTTGTGCACAGGAACGGCTCCGCCAACGCCAAGATCGGCACGCAGCTGGCGCACGCAGGCCGCAAGGCGTCCAGCTACTGGCCGTTCTCGGGGAAGGCCGGCACGGTCCCGGCTTCTGAGGGCGGCTGGGACACCGTGGGGCCCGGCACCGGCGCCTTCGACGGCTACGCCCCGCCGTCGGCCATGACAACCGAAGAGATCGACGGCGTGATCGCCGACTTCACCGCCGCCGCGGTCCGCGCCGTAGACGCCGGCTTCGACACCATCGAACTGCACGGCGCCCACGGTTACCTGCTGCACCAGTTCCAAAGCCCGCTGGTCAACGACCGGACGGACCACTGGGGCGGCGACGAGGACGGCCGCAACCGCCTCACCCTCGCCGTGGTCGATGCCGTGCGGGCGGTCATCCCTGACTCCATGCCGTTGCTCCTCCGGATCTCCGCGTCCGACTGGGCGGAGGGCGGCATCGACGCCGAAGCGTCGGTGCGGCTGGCCCGCGCCGCCGGGGAACACGGCGTCGACCTTGTGGACGTCTCCAGCGGCGGCGCCRTCGCCCATCAGTCCATCCCGGTAGGCCCCGGCTACCAGACCGGATTCAGCGCCCGGATCCGGCGCGAAGCAGGGGTCCGCACAGGCACCGTGGGGCTCCTGACCTCCGCGGGCCAGGCCGAACACGCCGTCGCGACCGGGCAGGCGGACGGGGTGTTCATCGCCCGGGCCGCGCTGCGGGATCCGCACTGGTGGCTGCGCGCCGCGTTCGAACTGGGCCACGACCTTGCCTGGCCGCCGCAGTACGAGCGGGCCATCCCGCGGCACTCTTTCTAGGCCCGCCCGGACCCCGTCAGGCTGCCCGCGCCGCCCCAGCATTCCGGCGCGGGTAGTCCGAAGGGATGAGCCTGCGAAGTACTACTTCCGGAGGACCCGCGGCGGCGGCGCCGGCGGTTAGTCTAACGACATGACTTTCCAGACGCCGCCCGTCCCGGCGCTGGCCCTGCGCGGGCTGGCCAAACGCTTCGGCACGAAGATCGCCGTCGACGGCATCAGCCTCGACGTTCCGGCCGGCTCCTTCTACGGCATTGTGGGCCCCAACGGCGCCGGGAAAACCACCACACTGTCAATGGCCACCGGCCTGCTCCGCCCGGACTTCGGTACCGCGCTGGTGCACGGCACGGATGTCTGGCAGCACCCGCACGCGGCAAAGAAGCTGATGGGGGTGCTTCCGGACGGGGTCCGGCTCTTTGACCGCCTGACCGGCGAACAACTGGTGACCTATGCCGGACTGCTGCGCGGTATGCCGCGGGACGTGGTGGCTTCCCGTGTGGCGGACCTGCTGGCCGCGCTGGACCTGGAACAGGACGGGCGCACCCTCGTCGTGGACTATTCCGCCGGTATGACTAAAAAAATCGCCCTCGCCTCCGCCCTGGTCCACGCGCCGAGGCTCCTGGTGCTGGACGAGCCGTTCGAATCGGTGGACCCTGTTTCCGCCGCCAACATCCGTGACATCCTGGACCGCTATGTCGCATCCGGCGGCACGGTGATCGTCTCCAGCCACGTGATGGACCTTGTGCAGCGGATGTGCGACCACGTCGCCGTCGTGGCCGGCGGGCGGGTACTGGCCGCCGGCACCACCGAGGAGGTGCGGGCCGGGCAATCACTGGAGGACCGCTTCGTGCAGCTGGTCGGCGGCCGCAGCCGGACGGAGGGACTCGAGTGGTTGCGCACCTTCTAAGGCTCAAACTCACCCTGCTGCGCAACGGACTGCGGCGCAGCCCGTGGCAGCTGGTGGGGCTTGGTATCGGGGTGCTCTACGCCCTGGGCATCGTCGCGCTGGGCGTCACCGGCCTGCTGCTCCTGCGCGGGGCCGACGCCGGGACCGCCCAGACGGTGGTGGTGCTTGGCGGTGCCGCCGCGGTGCTGGGCTGGGGCATCATTCCCATCGTGGCGTCGGCGGCGGACATGACGCTGGACCCGGCCAGGTTCACCACGTTCGCTGTGCCAATGCCGCAATTGCTGGCCGGACTGGCAGTTGCGGGCCTGATCGGCATCCCGGGCGCGGCCACGACGCTGGTGGCCCTGGCCACCGTAGGCACCTGGTCCCGCAGCGTCCCGGCTGCCGCCGGTGCCCTTGCCGGTGCGGTCCTCGGTGTGCTGACGTGCGTGGTGCTCTCCAAGGTGGTCACCGCCGCCACGGCCGGCCTGGCCAGTTCGCGGCGCTTCAAGGATGTCAGCGCGATCGCTTTCCTCATCCCGCTGGTGCTGATGGGGCCGATCGTGGCCGGCATCGCCCGGGGGATCGCGGGCTCCGCCGGCTTTATGGCCGAGCTCGCGGCGTTCGTGGCGTGGACCCCGGCCGGGGCAGCCTGGGCCGTGGGCGGCGAGTTCGCCGCCGGAAACACCGGGGCGGCCGTCCTCAAGCTGCTGATCGCAGTGCTCTCCCTGGCCGTCCTGGCCCTGTGCTGGAAGGCGCTGCTGCAGCGGGCCCTTGTCACGCCGCCCTACGCTGGCACCGCCAAGAAGAAAGCGTCCGGGACCGGTCTCTTCGCCCTGGTGCCGGCTACCCCCACCGGGGCTATCGTGGCACGCTCGCTCAGTTACTGGCTGCGCGACCCCCGGTACGCCGGATCCATGGTGGTGGTGCCGCTCCTGCCGGTGCTGCTCTGGTTCCAGGCCAGCCAGACCGGGGTGTACGGCATGTTCCAGCTC
>NZ_JBFTNO010000077.1:0-12248 GCF_056397525.1 Arthrobacter sp. 05L45_2
CCTACCGGCAGACCTTCACCAGCAGCAACCACCGCCAAGCCGCCCTTGCGCCCTGGCTCAAGCACTACAACACTGAACGCATCCACACCGGCATCGGCACCACACCCATCAACCGAGTGTCACCAACCTTGTGGCCCAGTACACCTAGGTCCGGCGGACGCCCCGGCATAGGCTGGGACGCATGACTGTTCAGCCAGCACTTCACCGTCAGCACTGCGCCGTGGCCGCCCCCACCCAAGTGTGGCTTGATGCCGACGGACGGCTGACCGGGGGCGCACCGGGCTCCGAAGCCGCGGGAGCTGCCACCGGCACGGGACCTGAGACCGGCGCCGGCGAGTGGTTCACCGGGCTGCTGCACGGGGACACCCGGATGCTGTGCCGCGCCGAGGTGACCGTTAACGGATTCGCCCCGGAGCCCGCCACGGTCGAGTCCGCGCCCGGCGGGGTGCTCCGGGTCCGAGGCCTGGTCCGCGGCATCGAAGGTCCCACCGAGGATCCCGCCGTCGAACTCCTGCAGACCTGGACGGTCACCCCCGGAACCGTCCGTGTGGCCCTCCGCCTGAGCACCTCGCTGGAAGCCCTCGACGCCGAGATCAGCGTCCGCCTCGCCGCGGACTTCACCGACATGGCCGCCATCCGGCTGGGCCGCTACCGCGAACCCCTGCAGCCCGCCGCGGCAGACGAATCCACCCTCCGCTGGACCGAGGACGGCAAAACCCTGACGGTGTCCGCGGCCGGCAAGGTGGCCTCCGGCGAACGGCTGGTCTGGCGGGGAACGGCCGGCCGCGGCCGGCCCCTGGAGGCCGAATGGCAAGCAGCCCTGAGCGACACCGAAGACGCCGTAACGGCTGCCCCACCGGCCACCCGCCGGGTCCGCGCGCAGCCGGACGGACCGCTGGGCCGGCTCCTGGACAACGCCCTCGATGAGCTCGACGGGCTCCGCCTCGCGACCCGCAAGGCCCCCGAGGCCCCCTTCCTGGCCGCCGGCGCCCCCTGGTACTTCACCCTTTTCGGCCGGGACTCGCTCTGGGCGGCCCGGCTGCTCCTGCCCTTCGACTCAGCGCTGGCCGCCGGAACCCTGCACGCCCTGGCCGCCCACCAGGGCACCGCCACGGATCCCGCCGCGGCCGAGGAACCGGGCAAGATCCTGCACGAACTGCGCGCCAAGGAACTCATCCTGGAGAGCCAGGCCCTGCGGCTGCCCCCGGTGTACTTCGGCGCCGTCGACTCGACCCCGCTCTGGCTCTGCCTGCTGGGCGAACTGGGCCGGGCGGGCACCGACGACTCCGCGGTCCGTTCCCTGCTGCCCAACGCCGGCCGCGCGGCGCAGTGGCTGCTGGCTGCCGGGGCCGCCGGAAACACGGCCAACGCCGGATTCCTCAGCTATCAGGACACCTCCGGCCACGGCCTGAGCAACCAGGGCTGGAAAGACTCCCGCGACGCCATGCAGTTCCGCGACGGCCGGCAGGCTGACGGTCCCATCGCCCTCTCCGAGGTCCAGGGGTACGCCTACCAGGCGGCAGTGGCCACGGCGGACCTCTTCGATTCCTACGGGGAACCCGGGGCCGCGGAACTGCGCGACTTCGCCGCGGCGCTGAAACAGGACTTCCGCGAGCGCTTCTGGGTGGAGGACGACGCCGGCTGGTTCCCCGCCATGGCCCTGGACGGCCACGGCACTCCGCTGGATATCCCGGGTTCAAACATGGGACACCTGCTGGGCACGGGCATCCTGGATCCCGGCGAGGCGCGGCTGGTCGCGGACCGGCTGTTGAGCCCGGAACTCTTCTCCGGCTACGGCCTGCACACCCTCTCCAGCCGCGCCGCGGGTTTCTGGCCGTTCAGCTACCACTGCGGCTCGGTCTGGAGCCACGACACAGCCATCGCCATCCGGGGCCTGCTCAGCGACGGTTTCACCGCCGAGGCCCGGGTGCTCGCAGAGGGACTGCTGGCGGCAGCGGGGTCGTTCGGCCACCGGCTGCCCGAGCTCTTCGCCGGCGTCACCGCGGCGGAGTCGGGGCACGCCGTCCCGTACCCGGCCTCCTGCCACCCGCAGGCCTGGTCCTCGGCCTCGGCCGTGGTGCTGGCGCAGGCGCTCGGCGTAGCTTTCTAGGCGGCCGGGAGCCCGGACGCGGGGGCCGCCTTCCGGGCGGCCCTCAGGCCGTCCACCAGGACCACGATCCCGGTCACGGCAACCGCGAGCCCCAGCGAGGCGACAACGTCGGTGAGCCAGTGATAGCCCAGATAGAGCCGGCTGAAGGCCACCAGCAGCGTGCCCAGGACCGCCCCCGCGAAGGCCAGGACCGCCGTCGGACGCCGGACCGCCCGCGCTCCGGCGCTGGCGAGCAGCAGGTAGATGAGCACCAGCAGGAACACGCCTGCCCCGAGCGTGTGGCTGGAGGGGAAGGAAAAGGCGTCGTCCGGGCCGGTGAGGAAGCCCGCGGCCGAGGGCCTGCCGCGCGAAATCTGGTGTTTGAGGAAAGTGGAAACGCCCAGCGCGGCGGCCACGGAACCGATCAGCAGCGCCGGCCGCCAGATCTCACGTTTCCAGCCCGCCCAGCCCAGCGCCAGCACCCCCGCAACGGCGCCCAGCCACGGCGGGGCGGTCACGGCACTGACCGCAGCCATAATGACTGTCACGGCCGGTGAGCGGGCCTCGATGAGCGCGTCGTGGACGCCGCCGTCGAGCAGAGCGAGTCCCGAGTCCGTCTGGACGGCGGCCAGCATGAGCCAGAACACTGCCTCCCCGGCCACCAGCAGGCCCGCGGCCGCAAAGAACAGCGCGCGCTGCGAAAGCTGGACGGGCAGGGCTGCACCTGGCTTCCCGGTCTGGGTAATGGGCATTGGATAACTATGCCAGCTTGGGCTGCCGGAATCCCGGACGGTTACTGGGAAGCCGCTGGAGACCCCGGGGACGGACGCTTCTTTTGCGGGTACGGCGTCTCATGCCGTGCCAGCATCTCCACGAACCCGGCGATCTTCCGTTCCCGGGTGGCGGCCTGCTTGACCGAGTTCGTCCGGTAGATCAGCGCGTACCGGTTCACGGATGTCAGGACCTCGAACATCGCCTGCGCCCGGGGGTTAGCCGCGATGGCGGCGGCAAGGTCGTCCGGAACCTCCGCGGTGGCGGCCCCGGAGTACGCTGCCTCCCAGCGGCCGTCGGCCTTGGCGCCCTCGACGGCGGCCCGTCCCGCGGGCGTCATCCGGCCGTCCGCCTCGAGGCGCCCGATGCGCTCCACGTTCCGCGCCGACCACACGCTTTTCGGGCCGCGCCGGGTCATCCGCTGGAACGAGGTCTCCTCGTCCCGGCGCCTGCCCTGGCCGTCGATCCAGCCAAAACACAGCGCCTCCTGCACGGCGGCCTCGTAGTCCAGCTCGGTGACGGAGCCGCCCTTCTTGTGCAGCACCAGCCACACCCCGGGGCTGTCCCCGTGGTGTTGTTCCAACCAGGAGCGCCACTCGGCGGCGTCCTTGACCAGCAGTTCCGTAAGCTCAGCAGCCATGGCACCATTGTGCTCCCAGCCCCAACCCAGCAGGGAGTACCAATGCTGCGTGTCCGCCCCATCCACTTCACCTCCCGCCTCGACCAGTGGGAGCGCCTGCTGACGGACCTGGGCGTGGCCAAGACGGTCGCCGGGCCCACCTGGCGGGAGTTCGACGCCGGCGCGGGGCGGCTCGCGCTGCACGTCGCCGAACCGGGATCGGCGGAGGACGGCACCACGTCGTTCGGCGTCGAGGCCGGGGACCTCGCGGAGTTCGCCCGCCGGACCAACGACGCCGGCGCGGGCACCGCGGGCGGGGGCGGCACCGCCGCGGAGGTCATCGCGGCAGACCACGGCTCAACGTGCCGCGTTACCTCGCCGGACGGATTCAGCTTCCTCGCCGACGCCGCAGCCCGTGCCTCCGACGGCTCCTGGGCCACCGCCGCGGACGCGGATCCGGACCTGGCCGTCGTCGGCGTGTGGTTCGCGGCGGACATCGCGGCGGCGGCCCGGACGCTGCGCGACATCGGCGCCCGCCCCCGCCCGGCAGGCGCGCCGGGGGACGGGGATGGGGCCGGGGACGCCGTGGCGGAGGCGTTTACGGCGAAGAACGGCGGCGTGCTGATGGTCGGTCCTGCGGACGGGAATGTAGCCGGCGGGGCGGCGGCCGTGGCCGGCGGCGCCGGACTGGGTTTCGAATACGCCGGGGACCTGGCCGCACTGCGCGGGCGGCTCGCGGACGCCGGGCAGGACGTTGCCCTCCTGGGCGACGCCGCCGTGCCGCTGCTGCACGTCGGCAGCCCCGATGCGGACACCGGCCGCCCCCACTCCCTGTGGATCGCCGCGGCCCCGGCGGTTGGCCTGCCCCGGACCCGCTGACCCGGGGGCTGACCACGCCCGGGCAACGCGGATGGGGTAGAACTTAACCATGAACGTTCGCACTCCCGACCCCAATCCCGGCTGGCTCTCCGACGACGATCTTTTCGAGGCCCGCGGCCGGCTGCCCATGGTCTACGTTGAGGCCGTGCCGGTCCGGCTGGACCCGCTCGGGTTTGTGAATGAGGTCGGCACCCTGCTGCAGGCCGACGAGGACGGCACCATGGTCCGGTCCCTGGTCTCCGGCCGGGTGCTGTACCGCGAGACCATCCGGGCGGCCCTGCTGCGGCACATGGAAAAGGATCTCGGCCCGCTCGCGTTCCCGCAGCTGCCGATCAGCCCGGTCCCCTTCACGGTGGCCGAATACTTCCCGTCCCCGTCGCACACCGGGTTCACCGACGACCGGCAGCACGCCGTCGCCCTGGCGTACATCATCCCCGTCACGGGTGACTGCTCGCCGCGGCAGGACGCCCTGGAACTGACCTGGATGACGCCGGAAGAGGTCATGAGCTCGGATGTGCAGCTGGAGTTCAGCGGGGGCCGCGGAGCATTGATCCGGCAGGCGTTGGCGTTCGCGGGCGTCGGCCACTAGGAGCCCCGGTCTTTGTAGACTGTTGAGCGGACCGAAAGAGAATTTAAGGACTCCCGATGACCCACCCCACAGCCTCCCTGAACTACAGCGAACGGCAGGCGGGATCTCTGCGGACCGGGGACCTGCTGCTCCTGCCCGACGCCGAGCGCACGGCGGAGATCCTGCGCGTCGACGTCGATAACGACGACTTCGGCACCCCCGCCATCGTGCGGGCCACCCTCACCGGCGGCGGAATGCTGCGGATCGCCGCAGGCTCCGTCGTCTTCGTCCGGGAGGCCGACGCACTGCCTCCGGAGGCCGTCACCGCGGACGGCTCCGCTGCCACTGACGCCGCCTCCGGCGAGGCCGCCGCGGACGCGGCCTCCGGCGAGGCCGCCCCGGCCTTCCCCGCGGACAGCGACGGGCCGGAACTGCAACTGGTCCCGGCGCACGCGGAGGACGCCAGCACGACGGCGGCTCCCGCCGTCGTCGTCCCTCCCCCGCCGGCGGCCCCGCCCGCCGCCAGCGGACCCAGCGACGCGGACCTGGCCCTGATCCCCCTCACCGACGGGACGCCGGAGTCTGTGGTGGAGGCCGCCGCCGAGGCGCACCAGGATGCGCTGGGTGTGCTGCTCCTGAGCGACCGGCTGACCAAGGGCATCAACACCAAGTCCGGCAGCTGCCTCAAGGACCTCAGCGACCTGGCCCACGAACTGTTTGTGGTGCTCAAGGACGCCGACAACGCCCTGGCCGTCGCAGACCTGCTCAACGTGCTGCCGTTCGACGGAAACCCCGGCCGCTGGTCGTCGGTGGAGGCCTCACTCGCCCTGTCCAGCTACATCTGCCGGCAGCAGGGTCAGGACGAACGGGCGGCGGTGTACGAAAAGTTCCTGCGGGCACCGGATGCAACGGAAACGGATCCCTTCAAGGCCCGCATCAACGCCAAGGTGCGCCAGCGCTCACTCAACGAGCCGAACCTGTACGACGAGGAAATTTTCCGCGCCATCGACAACTCCAACACCGACGCGGAACGGGAATGGCGCCTCCTGCGGCTGGAGGCGCTCCTTTTCCTGCGCGCCCACGGCGGCTCACAGACCATCGGCGGCCCCGAACTCGAGCGCCGGATCGGCAACGAACTGGAGTCCGTGCGGGCCTGAGCTGCGGCGCCGGTTTAGCCCTACCCCGGCACGGCCGGGAGCGGTAGATTCACCCCATGACTAACAATCTCAGCGTGGTGAYCAACTCCGACGCGCCGCAGGTCTGGACGATGCTGCGCGAACCCGCCAAGGTGGCCCAGTGGCACGGCTGGGAGGCCGACGACCAGGCCGCCGAGGTCAACGCGATCTATTTCGGCCCGAACGTGGTGGAGGGCGCGGACCACACCTCGCTGGTGGTCGACGGCGGCGATGTGTTCACCCTCAAACCCGTCGCCGCCGGTACGGAAGTCAGTGTGACGCGGGCTGCGATCGACCACAACTCCGAGTGGGCGGCCTGGGATGAGGACATCACCCAGGGCTGGCTGACGTTCCTCCACCAGCTCCGGTTCGCCCTGGAACACCACCCGCACGGCAGCCGCCGGACGTTTTTCTTCTCGGTGCCCGGCACCGGGGGCTCGGCGATCGACAAGCTCGGCCTGGCCGAGGTACCGGCCCCGGGTGAACCGTATTCGCTGACCCTCGCCACGGGGGAAGAGATCTCCGGGAAGGTCTGGTTCCGGAGCAACCACCAGGTGGGCCTGACCGTTCAGAGCTACGCCGAGCACGGGGACGGCCTGGTGATTGTGGCGGACCAGCCGTCCATCCCGGGGGTCCGGCCCGACGGCGGCTCCCTGGCCATCGTCTCGACCTACGATCTGGGCGGCCACCAGCGCGACGCCATCCGCAACCACTGGGACACCTGGCGGGCTGAGAACTACCCCACATCGGACCCGCTGCACTGAGGCAACGGCTGCGTTAGCTGGCACACTTGAACGGTGCCAGCGAATCCTGAAGCCGTCCCATCGTCCCCGCAGCCAGCCCGGCAGTCCGAGTTCTCCTTCCGCGTGGGCAAACGCCTGGCCGACACGTGCGCGCCGTCGGCCGCGCAGGTGGCGGAGAACGGCGGGGAGTTCCTCGGCCGCACCGGCACCATCGCCACCCCGCACGGGGAGATCCAGACCCCTGCCTTCATCGCCGTCGGCACCAAGGCGACAGTGAAGTCGGTGCTGCCCGAGTCGGTCGCGGAACTTGGGGCTCAGGCCGTGCTGGCCAACGCCTACCACCTGTACCTGCAGCCCGGTGCCGACGTGCTGGACGAAGCCGGCGGCCTCGGCGCGTTTATGAACTGGCGCGGGCCCACGTTCACCGATTCGGGCGGCTTCCAGGTGATGAGCCTGGGCTCCGGGTTCAAGAAGGTCATCGACATGAAGACTGTGCCGGTCGCGGAGACCGCCGTCCCCGACGACGCCGTCGCCCCCGGCAAAGAGCGCCTCGCCCACGTGGACGAGGAAGGCGTGTGGTTCAAAAGCCACCTCAACGGCGACCGGCACCGCTTCAGCCCCGAGATCTCCATGAACGTCCAGCACCAGCTCGGCGCCGACATCATGTTCGCCTTCGATGAGCTGACCACCCTGCAGAACTCSCGCGGCTACCAGGAAGAGTCCCTGGAACGGACCCGCCGCTGGGCCGAGCGCTGCATCACCGAGCACTTCCGGCTCACGTCTTCCCGGGCCGGGAAGCCGTACCAGGCGCTCTTCGGCGTCATCCAGGGCGCCCAGTACGAGGACCTGCGCCGCAAGGCCTGCCGGGATCTTGGCGCGATGAACTTCGACGGTTTCGGGATCGGCGGGGCGCTGGAGAAGGAGAACCTCGGCACCATCGTGCGCTGGTGCAACGAGGAACTGCCGGAGGATAAGCCGCGGCACCTCCTGGGCATCTCCGAGCCGGACGACATCTTCACCGCGATCGAGAACGGCGCGGACACCTTTGACTGCGTCTCCCCCACCAGGGTGGCCCGCAACTCGGCGTTCTACCACCCCACGGGCCGCTACAACCTGTCCGGCGCCAAGTACAAGCGCGACTTCGGCCCGCTGCAGGACGGCTGCGACTGCTACGCCTGCACGAATTACTCCCGCGCCTACATCCACCACCTGTTCAAGGCCAAGGAGATGGTCTCCGCCACGCTGATCTCGATCCACAACGAGCGCTTCGTAGTGAAGATGGTGGACGACGCGCGCCTGGCGATCGAGAACGGCACGTTCTTCGAATTCAAGGCCGAAACCCTGGGCCGGTACTACTCCTAGCCCGGCCCCCGCGCGCCCGTGCGCCCGTGCGCCAGTTCGACGGTTCCCTGCCCGCTCGACGCCTCTGAACATCGAGTGCGCACGGAACCGTCGAAGCGGCGTCGGATAGGCTGGCCGGATGCTCATTGAGATCCCTGCCGCCGCCGGTACCGCCGAAGCCCTGATCGCCCGCCCCACCACCGGTGAGGGCCCGTTCCCCGGCGTCATCCTGTACATGGACGCCTTCGGCCTGCGCCCGCGCATCCAGGACATGGCCCAGCGCATCGCGGACTGGGGCTACGTGGTCCTGGCCCCGAATGTCTTTTACCGTGAAGGCACAGCAGCCAGCCTCGCCCTGGCAACGGACATGACGACGACGGCGGGCCGCGAGGAGGCGGGCGCGGCAGCCTTCCCGCGGGTGGGGCGGCTCACCTCTGACAAGGCCGTCCCGGACATCGACGCCTGGCTCGGCGCACTGCGCGGGCTCGACGGCGTCGCGCCCGGCCCCATCGGCGTCACCGGCTACTGCATGGGCGCCCGGCTTGCCGTGCGCACCGCCACCGCCCACCCGGACGAGGTCGCGGCCTGCGGCGGATTCCACGGCGGCGGCCTTGCAACTGACGCACCGGACAGCCCGCACCTGGGACTCGGCAACGCCCGTGCACGGTTCGTCTTTGGGCACGCTGACCACGACCAGAGCATGGCGCCCGACGCGGTGGCCCGGCTGGGCGAGGCCCTGGACGCCGCCGGCCTGACCGCCAGCAACGAGGTCTACGCAGGCGCACCGCACGGCTACTCCATGGCGGACACGTCCGCGTTCCACCCGGAGGCCACCGAACGGCACTTCCGCGAGCTCCGGGACCTCCTCGACGGCACTCTCCAGGCCTGACGCCCCCGCCGTTTCGACGGTTCCCTGCGCACACGGCGCCTTGCCGCGTCGAACGGGCACGGAACCGTCGAACCGGCGTTGTCCACATACCTGAACCGGCTCCTGGGCGCGCGTTGGCTGGTGGTCGAGGCTGGTCCCATGCCTCGACCACTCCCCGCCTCCGCTGACCTGTGGCGCACCGACCAACTCCTGGCCGCCGGGCTCACCTCCCGCGCCATTGCCGAGCTGGTGCGGGGCGCGGCTCTGGTCAGGCTCCGCCGCGGCTGTTACGCCCGCGGCGACTGGTGGCGGCAACTGAGCGCACCCGACCGCCGTCGTCAGCTCATCACCGCGCATGCGCTGGGAACGCTGACGACGTCGGCGGGCGGCTTCGCCTACAGCCACGCCTCGGGGGCCAGCCTGCACCGCCTCCAGTTGTGGAAAGTCGATAACCGGGTACACCTGACCCAGGAGACGTGCCCGTCAGGGATCTCGCACGGCCGGGAAGTGGTGGCCCACACCCGCCGCCTGGGCAGCCGGGAGGTGTGCTTTGTGGACGGGCTGCCCTGCACGTCCCTGGAGCGCACCGTGGTGGACTGCTGCCTGACGTTCACCGTTCCGCAGGCCGTCGTCCTGATGGATCACGCGGTCCGGATGGGCGCGGATGTGGCCTACCTCCGGGACAGTTGCACAGGCCTGGCCGGCCGCAACGGCGTCGTCGCGCTGAGGCGTGCGCTGGAGTTGGTGGACCCACTGTCCGAATCTGCCGGCGAGAGCCTTACCAGGGAGCTCCTGTACCGGCTGAAGATCGCGCCGCCGCGACTGCAGTACGTCRTCCGGACACCACTCGGCGAGCACCGGCTGGACTTTGCCTGGCCCGAGCGCCGGGTCGCGCTCGAGTTCGACGGCAAGGCCAAATACTTCGACTACAACCCCACCGGCGACGTCCTGTTCGCCGAGCGGCGGCGCGAAAAGGTCCTGATGGAACAGGGCTGGACGTTCCTCCGCATCGAGTGGAAGGACCTGTTCAACGAGGTGGAGTTCAAGTACCGGGTGCTGCGGGCATTGAACGACGGCGCTGCGGCCAACCGGCCGCCATTTCGACGGTTCCGTGCCGGCTAGACGCTACGGGGCGTCGAGTCGGCAGGGAACCGGCGAAACGGCGGATTACCGCCGAGGGGTGTCCAGCACGCCGTCGTCGTCCCGCTCCGGCGAGGCCGAGGGAGAGGCGGCAACGCCGGCGCCCACGGCCACAGGCTGGTCCCACGCGTGGCCCTGCTCGTGGTCCAGGTGCGTGGACTTCTTGTTCTTCAGCGCGAAGATGTAGACCAGCAGCGAGATGGCGATGGCCACTGTGACGTAGGTGAAGAACAACTCCTCCTGCCCGGCCTTCTGCAGTGCGGCGCCGATCAGCGGCACCGTCCCGCCGAAGAGCGAGTTGGCGATCGCGTAGCCCAGCCCGACGCCGAGAGCACGGATGGAGGCCGGAAACAGCTCGGCCTTCACCAGGGCGTTGATCGAGGTGTATCCGCCGACAATCAGCAGGCCGCCCATCATCAGCAGGAACGCCGTGAACGGATCCTTGGTGCCGGCCAGGGTGGAGAGCAGCGGCCAGGTGAAGAGCACGCCGGTGATGCCGAACCACAGCAGGAGCGGCTTGCGGCCCACCTTGTCCGAGATGATGCCGTAGACCGGCTGGAGCAGCATAAAGATGAACAGCGCCCAGAAGTTGATCACGGAGGTGTCGGTCTTGGCGATGCCCGAGGTGTCGTTCATGAACTTCAGGATGAAGTTTGTGTAGGTGTAGAACGCCACGGTGCCGCCGAGGGTGATGCCGATGCAGATCAGCAGCGGCTTCCAGTAACTGGTGAACAGCAGTTTCATGGTGCCGGGCTGGGCCTGGCCCGCGACGGCCGGGGCCTTGGCGGCCTCGATCTGCTCGGCGGAGACGGTTTCCTCCATGGAGCGCCGCAGCCACAGGACCACCAGGGCAGCAACGCCGCCGATCGCGAACGGGATGCGCCAGCCCCAATCGGTCAGCTCGGCCTTGGGCATCACGTTCTGCAGGATGACCAGGACCAACAGCGCGAGCATCTGGCCGCCGATCAGGGTGACGTACTGGAAGCTCGAGAAGAACCCTCGGCGCTTGGTGGTGGCGGCTTCGGACATGTAGGTGGCGCTGGTGCCGTACTCGCCGCCGACGGAGAAGCCCTGGATCACGCGGATCAGGACCAGCAGAATCATGGCCCAGAGGCCGATCTGCTGCTGGGTGGGCAGTACCGCGATGGCGAACGAACCGGCGGACATCATCGTCACGCTCAGGGTCAACGCGGCTTTGCGTCCCTTCCGGTCGGCGTAACGGCCGAAGAACCAGGCGCCGATGGGGCGCATCAGGAACGACGTCGAGAACACAGCCATGGCCTCGAGGCCGGCCTGCAGGTCGTCCTTGGAATTGAAGAAGTGCGACTGGAAGTAGGCCGCGAACACTGTGTAGACGTAGAGGTCGTACCACTCCACGAGGTTGCCGGCCGAGCCTTTGAGGATGTTGCCGACGGCTTTTCTGGTCTGTGCTGCTTCGGACAGTTGGGTGCTCATCAATGAACCTTCCTGGATCCGGCGCCGCATGTGAGCAACACCGTCCGCCACCTTAGTTGCCGTGATCCGGAACACTTTGCTTTTGGTCATATTGGTCACACGCACAGTGCGGCGGGATTTCCGGCAGTGGCAGGATAGGCCCATGACTTCTTACGCCGTGGACAACGTGACCTCCGACGCCAGCGCCTACCCCGCCGTCGCCCTGACAATTGCCGGCTCCGAGGCCACCGGTGGCGCCGGTGCGCAAGCGGACCTGAAGACCTTCCAGGAACTCGGCGTCTTCGGCATCGTGAACCTGACCTGCATCGTCTCCTTCGACCCGAAGGACAACTGGAACCACCGCTTCGTTCCCGTGGACCAGCAGGTGATTGCCGACCAGTTGGAGGCGACGACGGCGGCCTACGGTCCCGCGTCCGGCGCACCGTCCGCTCTGAGCACCGTGAAGATCGGCATGCTGGGCAGCCCGGCGACGATCTCCACGGTGGCGGCCGCCCTGTCCGACTCCGCGCTTACGAACGTGGTGCTGGACCCGGTGCTGATCTGCAAGGGCCAGGAGCCCGGCCACGCCCTGGACACCGACCAGGCCCTGAAGGCCCAGAT
>NZ_JBFTNO010000078.1:0-17481 GCF_056397525.1 Arthrobacter sp. 05L45_2
GTGTTGGACGATCCGGGCCTGCCAGCCGGTGAAATCCCGCTGCTGTGTGCTGCCGTCCACGGCCATGAAAGTCAGGCGCACCGACTCGGGACGCATCACGGCGGCCTGCAGACCGTTCAGGGACAGGCAGCCCTCGTAGAACGCCGCCCGGGCCGTGCCGAGCGGCTCGTAGCTGGGGTTCAGCATGGCGAAGAACGGCAGTGGTTCCCGTCCCCGGACGGCAGCGACGTCCGGGTCGACGTCGAACCTGTCCTCGAGGACGGCCAGCTGGAGCGGGATGCCCAGCTGGGGCGCGGCAAGGCCAACGCCCGGCGCCTTGTGCATAACCCTGCGCATCAGGTCAATGAGGCGGCCGAGCTCGTCGTTGGTGAGCTGGCCGGTGTACGGAACAGCCACGTGGCGGAGCGCCGGATGGCCTACCTGGACGATGGGTGGCAGCACCCCGGCGTTGACGATCTCCGCGACGGATTCCCGGATGTGGTCGTCCCTGACCCGGGATTTCGGGGCGTTATGGTCGTGTTCGTTCCGTACGTTGGGAGACATGGCAACAGACTACTGTCGTCCGCATGCCGACGTGACGAAATCCTGCACGCGTCCCTTCAACTGAGTGCTGGCACCCACTTTTAGGATGCCCTGCCGGCCGGCGACGGTGATCCGCACGGGGAACAGGGTCCCCACTTTGTCCTCAGCTACGGCGTGCGGGTCACAGCGGGCCGGCCGGATACCGAGCCGGATTCCGTACGCCGGGCCGGTTGCGGACACCCGTAGCCCGACCGGCCAGCGGGCGCTGGGATCCTCCTCCACCAGCGTGGTCCCGCCGATGCTGTCAAGCGTCAGCCCCGCCCCGGCAGGGCCGGCCGTTCCGGCCTGGTTCCGCGGGGTCACCACCAGGGTCAGGACGGCGCTCCGGCCGTCCGCAGACACCGCGAGTCCGGGACCCAGCCTGAAGTCGGCCACCGCGGCGGCCGCCTGGGCGGTGCAGAGTTCGGCGTTGTTCCGGTCCAGGACACCGAACGGGTCCGTTGCGGGCGCCGTCACCGTCCTGGCCGGCTCCCCGCCGGCCGCCGCCACCCGGACCTCGACGACGGCGGACTGTGCCGAACTAGCTTCAGGGGAGGGCTGGCCGGTCTGCGTAGGGACAGGTTGCGTTTGACCTGTGCATGACGCGGCCGGCAGCCGGGCCGGCAGGCTCTTGGTCTGGCCCGGCGGCAGCTCCGTCCCGGCCGCTGCCGAGCTCCAGTTGATACCGGACTCGAACTGCGGGCTCCGCAGGCCGGCTGCGATCACGGTCATGGGCGCGGCCGTGGTGTTGGTCAGCTGGATCTCKAYGATCYGYTTGCTGTAGTTGTCGCGGAACTGGTTGATCTSSGCSGTCAGCGGTCCGGCGGCAGGACCCGCCGTCGTCGAACCGGCCCGTGTCCCCGGATCCGGAACCCCGCTGCAGGAGGCGGCGGCCACCACCGCCAACACGGTGGCAGATCGGCAGAGCATCAGGGAAAGGCGGCCCATGCGGTCAGTCTAGGCGGCGCCGCGTCCGGACGCACCGCGTTGTACCTCCCGCCGGCCAAGCGTCGGCTAGTCTCGGTCCATGACTTCCCCCACTCCGCTCGATTGCGTCCTCGGCCTGCTCCGCGCCATCGAAGCCGACGGCGGCGCGGCGGCGCTGGAACCGTTCCTGGCCGACGACTACGTCCTCACCGAAGCCCCGCACCTGCTGGGCCCGGCCGGGTCCACGCGCAACCGGTCCCAGGTCCTTGAGGGTGCCGAGCACAGCAGTGAGATCGTCTCCGGGCAGCGCTTCGACGTGGAGCGCACCACGTGTGAGGGCGGGCGGGTGGTGGTGGAGGCCGAATGGTCCGCGACGCTGCAGATCGACCTGCCGCATTGGGACCGGGGCGAGCAGATCCGGGCCCGGACGGCATCGATTTTCGAGGTCCGCGACGGCAGGATCGTTAGCCAGCACAGCTACGACTGCTACTACAAGCCCCAGTAGCCCGCAGGGCCCTAGTGCATGGTGAACCTGCGGGCGACGAACCGGTTTATCGCCGGGACCCCCGCAACGGCGGCGATGGCGCGGTTGCGCACCACCAGGGGGCCCTGCCGGAGCGGCCGGCCCAGTGCCATGTTGAGCTCGGCCTGGCGGGCCGCCCGCGCCGCATGGCGCATCCGGGCTGTTTCGAACAGCGGCAGCCCGGATGCGTCCCCGGCCAGGAGCGCCGGTACCAGCGGCGCCAGGGCCAGCGCGTCGAGCCACCCCAGGCTCATACCCTGCCCGCCGATCGGACTGATTTCATGGGCCGCATCCCCGATCAGGATCCCGCGGCCGGCCACCATCCTGCGGGCCAGGCCTGAAYGGGCGCCGAACCTGCTCAGCATGCTGTTGCTCCCGGCGTCCACGTCGATCCCTGTCCGCCGCCGGATCTCTCGGGCGAGCCAGGCGGCGTCGGCAACCCCTTCCGCGCCGGGGGATGCCTGGGATAGGCGCACAACCCAGCGGCGCAGCCGGCCGGGCAGCGGAAAGGACTCCACAATCCCGGCGCCGGCCAGGAACAGCGCGGCGTCAGGACCCAGGCCCGTGCCGTCGGCGAAGTCGCCCATGACGTAGCAGTCCGGATAGTCGCGGCGCCGCAGGTGCACGCCCAGGCCAGCCCGGGCCGTGGACCTCACCCCGTCGGCGGCAATCACCAGAGGCGCCGTGAATGTCAGCTGTTGGTCGCCGGCCCATGCCTGCACGGCGACCTGCCGGCCGTCGTCGTTCAGCGAGGACACCCGCACGCCGCGTTGAAGCGCCTGCGGGTCGAGGGCGCGGAGGCGCTGCGCAAGGACGGCTTCGGTCCGGTCCTGCGGCAGCGACAGGACAAACGGATACCGCTCCGATACCCGTGCGAAGGACATTTCAGCTCTGATGCTCCCGCCGGCCAGGGCGACCCCGCGCCGGATGGGAACGCCGCGGTGGATGAGTTCCCGGTCTACCCCGATCCGCCGCAGTGCCTCAAGGGCCGGCGGGTGGATTCCGATGGCCCGCGAGTTCGGCTCCGGTCCGGAGCGCTGTTCCAGCACGGTTACCGGAACGCCTTCCTGGGCCAGCAAGGCGGCCATAAAGAGCCCCACCGGGCCGCCGCCAACGATCAGGACGTCATTCACTGACTCGCCCCCGGACGGCCGTGGCCCTGTCCAGGACCAGCAGATTGCGGAAGGGCGCCCGGGGGGCCACGGCCCAGCCCGGGGGAGCGGCGGCCGAGAGCTCGGCCGCCGTGTAGCTTCGCCGGATCGAGGTCAGACCGTCCTGCCGGATATAGGAGCCGCGCAAGGGCAACGCGCCGACGGCGAACAAGGCGTACGCTGCGGCGCTGCGGCGCAGATCGTTGTGGATGACTTTGCCGCTGGCAAGGGCCGCCGATTCGTCGAGGAAGACCGGCAACTCGTCCGGTGCCAGATGGTGCAGGACATGGTTGGAGACCACGACGTCGTAGCGAGCGCCGCCCGCCAGCAGCTCTGCGGCTGTCTGCTGCCGGAATTCGACGCCTGCATGGCCCCGGCGGCCGGTCGCGAAAGCTGCGGCCCGCGGGTCAGGATCGATGGCCGTTACCGCGAGGGTAAACCCGTCCCGGGCTGCCCAGCGGGCCAGGAGCACCGGGACGTCGCCGCCGCCGCAGCCGATGTCCAGCAGGGTTGTGGTGCGGGTAGCGGAGAGCAGCGGCCGCAGTTCGCGCCGGTAGATGCCACGCCAGCCGGACACGGCGCGGTTGACCAGGGCGAACTGGGCGTAGGTTCGGCGCAACCGCAGCGGATCGCAGTCCTCGCGGTCCATTTCCTCGACGGCATCGACGTCACGCCGGCGGAGCGCTTGCATGGGCCGGACCTCAGACCACGGCGGTTTCCGGCCGCGGCACCCCAAGGCGTTCATCGGCGTCGCTGTTCACGGCCCGCGGTGAAATGAGTTTAGTGAACAGCGCTGTTTCAACAGTCAATCCCGGTCCAAACGCCATGGAACAGATCCGCTCCCCGCCGTCGGCCGCGTCCACACTTCCGTCCCCGCCGTCGTCGTTCGTGCCCGCCGGGAGGTCAAGGATGTACCGGATGACGAACAGCACCGTGGCGCTGCTCATGTTGCCGTAGTTGCGCAGGGTTTCGCGCGCGGGCACCAGCTGGTCATCGCTCAGCCCGAGCCGGGACTGGACCTTGTCCAATATGGACCGCCCGCCCGGATGGATGGCCCAGTGCTGGATATCCGCGTAGTCGAGACCGGCTAGCGCCGCGTCGTGGGCCAGCAATGGTTCGAGGGCCCCGACGATGTGGTCGTCGATGATGTGCGGCACGTAGGTGCCGAGGACCATTTCGAAGCCTTCGTCCCCAATGTTCCACGCCATCGCTTCTTCTCCCACCGGGGTCAGGACGGTCTCAAAGTGGTCCAGAGTCAGCAGGGCCGGCTGATCCGGGAGCTCACGGGCGCTGATGACGGCGGCCGCAGCGCCGTCGGCGAACAGCGCCGAACCCATGATGGTGTCCGGATCGTTAGAGGTCCGGACGTGCAGCGAGCAGAGTTCGGCACAGACCACCAGGACCACAGCGTCCGGGTCGGCGTCGCAGAACGATTTGGCGGCCCGCAGGGCCGGGAAGGCTGCGTAGCAGCCCATAAACCCGAGGTGGTAGCGCTGGACTGCGGGGTTTAGGCCGAGTGCGCGGACGATTTTGTAGTCGGGCCCGGGATTGAAGAAACCCGTGCAGGAAACCGTGACCAGGTGGGTGATGTCCCCGGGCAGCATACCGGGACAGGCCGCGAGGGCCTTGGCTGCTGCCTCGACGAAAAGTTTGCTGGCCTCGGAGGCGAAGATGTCGTTGCGGACCTTGGTGCTGGGGCTGAGCAGCAGGCCTGTGGCCGGGTCGAAGAATTGCGGATCCTCCGACCGGAAGTCGGTGGTGAGTTCCCGGACGGCGGTGTAGCGCGTGTCGATGGCGGCGGAGTCGAAGCAGGTGCTGACCAGCCGGGCGCCGAGCCGGCTGAGCCCCGGCTGGGCGGCGAAGACGTCGCGGGMTTCGGCTTGGATCAGGAGCGTGGGMGGGACAGCAGTTTCGAGGGACCTCAGGTAGACCGTCATGGTTCATTCTCAGTGAGGGCCGCAGATAGCACAATGATTAGCCCACCGACTGTTCTAAGCTGTTCACATCCAGCGGGCGACGCCGTCGAGCCCGCCTGGGGACGGCCGGGCGGGAACAGAGGGAGACTCGATGAGCATGGCAGCGACCACCGACACGCAGGGCCCGGCGCCGCATATTGCCGACACACACGACCTCATCCGGGTCCAGGGCGCCCGCGAGAACAACCTCAAAGACGTCAGCGTGGAAATTCCAAAACGCCGGCTCACTGTCTTCACAGGAGTCTCCGGCTCGGGGAAGAGCTCCCTGGTCTTCGCCACCATCGCTGCGGAGTCCCAGCGGATGATCAATGAGACCTACAGCGCCTTCGTCCAGGGCTTTATGCCCACCCTGGCCAGGCCGGACGTGGACCTGCTCGAGGGGCTGACGACGGCGATCATCGTACCTGACGGCCCTCTATGACGAGTCCAAGTCGCTGGCCGGGGGCGCGCTGTCGATCCCCGGCTACAGCATGGACGGGTGGTACGGGCGGATCTTCAGTGGCTCAGGCTTTTTCGACATGGACAAGCCGATCAGCAAGTTCACCAAGAAGCAGCTCCACGACCTCCTCTACAAAGAGCCCACCAAGATCAAGGTCGAGGGCATCAACCTCACCTATGAAGGCCTGATCCCCAAGATCCAAAAATCCATGCTGTCCAAGGATCCGGAATCCATGCAGCCGCACATCCGTGCCTTCGTTGACCGGGCCATCACGTTTGCCCTCTGCCCTGAGTGCGACGGCACCCGGCTCAGCAAGGAGGCACGGTCCGCCAGGATCAACGGAAAGAACATCGCGGACGTCTGTGCCATGCAGATCAGCGACCTGGCCGGCTGGGTCCGCGAGCTGCGGGAACCGTCAGTCGCGCCGTTGCTGCGCGGACTGCAGCACTTGCTGGACTCCTTCGCCGACATTGGGCTGGGCTACCTCTCACTGGACCGCCCGGCCGGGACGCTGTCCGGGGGAGAGGCCCAGCGGACCAAAATGATCCGGCACCTGGGGTCCTCGCTCACCGACATCACCTACGTTTTTGATGAGCCCACGATCGGCCTTCACCCGCACGACATTGAACGGATGAACGGCCTGCTGCTGCAGTTGCGGGATAAGGGCAACACTGTCCTGGTGGTGGAACACAAGCCCGAGACCATCGCGATCGCGGACCATGTCATCGACCTGGGGCCGGCCGCCGGTTCCGGCGGCGGTCAGGTGGTCTTCGAGGGGAGTGTCGAGGATTTGCGGGGGAGCGGCACCATCACCGGACAACACCTGGATGACCGTGCCGGGCTTCGGGGCTCCTTCCGCCAGTCCGCGGGTGCCCTGGAAGTCCGTGGCGCTGCGACGCACAACCTCCGGGACGTCGACGTCGACATTCCCCTCGGTGTGCTGTGCGTTCTGACCGGTGTGGCCGGGTCCGGCAAAAGTAGCCTGATCAACGGTTCGGTGGCGGGCCGGGACGGCGTGGTCATCATCGACCAGGGCGCCATCCGCGGTTCCCGCCGCAGCAACCCGGCAACCTACAGCGGGCTGCTCGAGCCCATCCGCAAGGCGTTCGCGAAGGCCAACGGCGTCAAACCGGCGTTGTTCAGTTCGAACTCCGAAGGAGCCTGCCCCACGTGCAACGGGGCCGGCGTGATCTACACAGAGCTGGGCGTGATGGCCACCGTGGAATCGACCTGCGAGGAATGCGAGGGGAAACGGTTCCAGGCGTCGGTGCTGGAGTACACGCTGGGCGGCCGCAACATCGCCGAGGTGCTCGCCATGTCAGTCACCGAGGCTGAGGCGTTTTTTGCCGAGGGGGATGCCAAGACGCCGGCAGCGCACAAGGTGCTGGACCRCCTGGCCGACGTCGGCCTCGGTTACCTGAGCCTGGGGCAGCCGCTCACCACACTGTCCGGAGGCGAGCGTCAACGGCTCAAGCTTGCCACCCAGATGGCCGAGAAGGGCGACGTCTACGTCCTCGACGAACCGACGACGGGCCTGCACCTGGCCGATGTGGAGAACTTGCTGGGGCTTCTCGACCGGTTGGTCGACGGCGGCAAGTCCGTCATCGTCATCGAGCACCACCAGGCAGTCATGGCGCATGCGGATTGGATCATTGACCTCGGGCCGGGCGCCGGGCACGACGGCGGCAAGATCGTTTTTGAGGGGACGCCGGCTGAGCTGGTGGCGGCCGAGTCCACGCTCACAGGCGAACATCTGGCAGCGTATGTCGGGAAATAGATCCGGCGCGTGCGGCATATTGTTTGCACTAACTGAATTCATCTCGGTATTTCTTCGTAAAGGGCTTGTAATTTCGGTGTGCGCTAATTAGATTAATTCCTAATAACGGATTTATCGCATAAATTGCCGGGGGAGTAGCTGCCCTCTTGGCCAACCGGGGTCTTGATCAACCGCAGTCCCCGTGGGTGGCTTCACGTGGCCACCTGCGTTGCCCCTGCGGTCCCGTGGGACGTGCGCTTCAGGAGAATCCAAGGAACAGCTGATGCCGGACGGCGCCGGAGCGCTAACAGCGAGATTGTGCATACGCCCGCGAATCGGCCTCAGCAGGCGACTGAGAGCTCATCAATTCAACCCGGACATATTTAGCTGAGTGCATTTTCCGGTTCACCGATGAAATCATTTGATGTCACTGGAAAGCCTGCTGAAATCACCAGTGCACTTTTTTGTCATCGACACTGTAGTTCGTTCTCTGTAAACCTGGCTGGCGTTGAGTCAGGCGAATGAACGAACGCGACTCACAACGTCAGCCACAGACGCTTGCTGAACGACTCGGTGGAGACTAAATCTGCCTGGATACGGGCCCGCTCTCGAAACTATCAAGAACGCCGATAATCAACATTATGTCAAGTAACATGAAAAGCGCTGAACAGGTTCTCGCTCCACAACTCCCCGCCTGCCGCCCGCCATGCGGTTGCCTTCGACGTCAGCGATCACTCCCGAAGGAAATCCGCGCTGGTACGCCACGGGCCTCCGTCGCCCAACCATCTGCCCACAGCGGATCAATCGGTTTGCAACATCGTCGTCGACGGGAACCCGGCGATACACCAACGCGGCAAGGTCGACGTCGGACTCCGGTCACAAGACTCCGGTCACGCACGTACGGCCGTCGGAACAGATCCGGGCGACGAAGACCCGGCTCACGGCTCCTCTCCCCCGGCGTTCGAGGCACGCATGCGTCTCTTGGCCGAATCCTCCGGCTCACAAGGTTGGCGCGTCGCTCGCCCGAGGGTGGGCCGTTGGCAGCCGTGGGATCCAGCAGCGCACAGCGGCGCGGTAGCGCTCGAAGTCGTCCCCGAACCGCGTCCGGAGATCGGACTCCTCCAACGGCCTTACCACGTAGTTCCAGACCAGCGAGCCTGCGACGGCGTATGCGATGACCAGCCAGGAATGCATGATGAGGCCGACCGAAGCGCCCTGGACGATGCCCGCCAGCGCCATCGGGTTGCGAATCCAGCGGTACGGGCCGGCGATGACCAGCCGGTTCGGCATCGCCGACGGAAGCGGTGTCCCTAGCCCGCGCGTTGACATGGCTACTGCCGACCAAATCCCGAGTGCACTTGCTATTACCAGCGCCGCGGCACCGGCAAGTCCGGCCCCCGGCGGAAACGGAAGCGCCACCTGCCAGCGCATCTCGAAGAAGCGAATGACCCACGGCAACAGACCAAGGAAGAATCCCCAAAAGATCACGATCTGCCCGAAGGTAGCGAGCACATGGGGAGCCGTCGTCGGCCGTCTGGTGGCGGTCCTGAAGGCGAACGGACCGCGGAGGATCCATTCCGTAGGAACGCGGCCCAGCCACACCGCGCACAGGGCGATCAGGGATCCCGCCGTTGCGGCGCCCATGCCCAGCACACCCCAGCCGGCCTGGCCGGTGAGCGTTGCGTAGACCGCGAGGGCGAGGGCGACGGCGGCAGTCCAGCCGGCGTTCACGGAAGCTGCCGCCCGCACACCGAAAGCTGCGGCGGCGGAGGCCATCACGAACAACGGAATATCAACGACGGCGATCGCTGCGGGGTCGAGTTTGCCGAGCGTCACCTGACGCAGTGCAGGCCACAACCAGACTCCGACCCACCAACAGGCCCCTGCAGCAGCTTGCAATCCGAAGTAAGACCGGCCCCACCGCTCAATGCCTGTCATGCGTCATTGCCCCATCAATGGTTGCTCTGGAGCTGGCTCGTGCCAGCTCCGGCATCAGCCTACCGATCTCTTGCGCCCGGACCGTTCAGGCGCGAAAGCAACCCGCCGGTCCCCCGCCGGCGGGCTCCTTCGTCCGATCAGGACGTGCTCACGCGTAGTCGAGGCTCAGCAAGAGGGCCTTGAGCTGGGCGTACTGGTCGGTATTCATCCAGGCCCGTGCCGCGCCCTGGTTCTTGAACGCGGGCTCGTCGAACAGCACGCGGCTGAACAGCCCGCCGTTACCCGTCTGGACGAGGCTGCACCACGAAGCGACGCCCTCCCCCTGCGCCAAAGACCGTGGATCGACCAGGCCCATGTAATAGGCGTTGACGTCGCCGATGGCTTCGACGGCGAACCCGAAGACCGGCTCCGTTCCGTCGGGCGCCGTCATTCCGGGAACCGCCGCCTGGTCGAGCACGTGGCGTGTCACCGGACCAGCGGCGCAGCCGGCAGTGACACCATTGGCAAAGGACAACAGATCGTTGCCCGCGCCGTCCGTGACGATGACTTCGATGCCGGGCAGTCCCGCCGGAGGCTGCACGGTCCGGACAGTCCACGATGCGGGGTACTGGAAGGAAATGTGCCCGTCCGGAAAGGTGAACGACTTCAGCGCCTGCGGTGCGTGTTTGGACGGCGACGCCGGAGCCGTCAAGGCACGCTCGGCGGCATTGGCCTGCACCGCCGGCCGGGCAGCCGCCGCAGGAACGACGGAAAGCGGGGCGGCCAGATCGGACACGTCGGTCACCTGCCGGGGTTCGGGTGAAGCTGCGGTTCCTGCCTGTGACCCACATCCGGTGAGCACCAGGCTGGCGGCAAAGCCTGCCAACGTGACAGTCGTCCAAAGGCTGGTGCGGTTGCTTTTCATTGTCTAACCCCCAAATATCCGTTATCGCGGGCTGAACCGCCCGCTAGACATTAGGTTTCCCGGCGAGGGACGAAAATTACGGGCGCACCTACGAAACTTGATTGACCAGGCGGGCCCGCAGCTGGCGGCACCGAGGTGGAACCCGGGGTCAGGCGGTTGCCACCCAGTAGCGCCGCTTGCCCTTGCGCGAGTCCTCGTACACACCGCCGTTCTTCTCGATGGTTGCCCGGGATCCAACGTTGCCTTCGTCGCAGGTGATGAGTGCGGGGCCGATCCCAAGGTCCCGGGCCACCGGCAACGCATCCGCCAACGCCCGTGACGCGTGTCCGCGACGGCGGGCGGACGGCCTAACGCTGTAGCCAATATGGCCACCCTCGTTGAGGAGGAAGTCGTTCAGCTCGTGCCGAATGGCCAGCGATCCAAGGAACGTGCCGCCGTCCACAATCCACAGGTACGTGCACGGGACATACCCAGGCTTTCGGGGAGTTTCAGGCAACGCGGCACTGACCAATTCCTCGACAAATGCGGCGAAAGCCCCGGGGTCCTGCAGGTTCTGGAGCGACCAGTCCTCTCCCCCGCCGCCGTCGCGATGGGCGCCGTCGAACTCTGCCGACCCTTCCAGCCACGAGCTATGGAAACGAACGTCGGGTGCAGTCAGGCTGGTCATCCGTCGATCCTACGTCCCATGAAGCGGGCGAGCGGTAGGCCGCGACACGGCGAAAACCAGGGAATCGCGCCACTGTCCCCGAATCAGCCTGTCGGCCCTCCGAAGCCCCTTACAGGACATCCCGATCTTCGAGAGCACCCGCGCTGAGGCGGCGTTCTCCGGCCTGCAGGTGGCGCTGACGGATTGCAGACCCTGTTCGTCCAACCCGAACGCCAGAAGTGCTGAGGCGGCCTCCGTGGCGTAGCCGCTGCCCCAATGGTCCGGGGCGATGACGTAGCCAAGCTCCCCGTGGCCGTGGGCGAGAGTCAAACCGACAGTTCCCAGCGGGCCGCCCAATGGAGCGGCCACTGCGAGCGTGAAGTCGACCCGCGGGGAGGCACCTTGTGCCTGGACGCAGGATTCCAGGAACCCCCTGGTGTCGGACTCAGTGTTCGGGCCCCATTCAACAAACTCGGCGACCCGCTCGTCCGAGGCGAATGTGTGGACCGCAGCGAAGTCGTCCATGGTGTACTCACGCAGGATCAGCCGTTCAGTCCTCAGTCGCATCCCAACATCATGCCGGACCGCTGGAAATGTGCGCTCAGGCGGCCGGCTCTGTCCCGCCGTCGAAGGTCACATCCCTGGTCTGCACCACCTCGGCGGTACGCCCGGGGGCGGAGTGGTTCTCCCAGTAGAGATTGGTGTGCGCTATGACCTGCTCCGGCGGGGGTGCACCCCAGTCGGTCAAGTCCTYCGTTGTGTGGGCATCGGCCACCAGGGTCACGTCATACCCGCGCACAAAAGCACCGTGGATGGTGGACCGGATACATTCGTCCGTCTGCGCCCCGGTCACCAAGAGCCGGCCGACACCGGCGTGCGCCAGGACGTCCTCAAGGTCGGTCCCCTCGAAGGAGTCCCCGTACGACTTGTGCACCAGGGCCTCGGAGTCCTGGGGCGTTAGGGCGGGCACGTATTTCCACGCTTCACTCCCCCGCTCCAGCTGGGCATCCGAATGCTGCACCCAGACGACTGGAACCGCCGCTTCGCGGGCCTTGCCGAGCAGCTCGGCGATGTTCGTGATGACGGCATCGCGCTGCACCACCCCCTCCAGCACGCCGTTCTGTACATCGATGACCATCAGGGCCGTGTTGGGCCTGCCGGGCAGTGTTGTCATAGCGCTCTCCTCCGCGTCCGCCTACCGGCATCATGGTAGGCCGCCGCCCCGCTATGCACCACAGGCCGCCGCGCGCTCGGATCCCGGATGCGCGATGATGTGGACATGACAATCCTGAAGTCCGTCCTGCTCTTTGTGCTTGCCGCCGTCGCGGAAATTGGCGGGGCGTGGTTAGTCTGGCAGGCCATCCGGGAGGGCCGGGCCTGGTGGTGGGCCGGGCTGGGGATCATTGCCCTGGGAATCTACGGATTCGTGGCCACTCTGCAGCCGGATGCGCACTTCGGACGCATCCTCGCCGCGTATGGCGGCGTCTTCGTCGCGGGATCCCTCGCCTGGGGCATGGTCTTCGACCGATTCCGGCCCGACCGCTGGGACGTCATCGGTTCCCTGGTCTGCCTCGTGGGAGTCGCGGTAATTATGTTTGCCCCGCGCGCTCCCGTCACCTGAGCAACGCTGAGGAACGCCCGGGAAAACCGACGACGGTCAGCAGCTCAGGCAGTCGCGGCTACGCTGGAAGTATGCTTTCGAACAGTTCCCTGCCGACGCAGCGCCCCGCCACCAAACGCGCCACAGTGATAGCCGCCGTCGCCGACGTCGTCCTGATCCTCCTCTTCGCGGCCATCGGCCGTGACGCACACCAGCGCGGCGAAATCATTACCGGCGTCCTGGCCACAGCGTGGCCGTTCCTGGCCGGGGCCGCGGCGGCCTGGCTCGCCTTCCGGCTCTGGCGCGGACCCCTCGCGGTGTGGCCGGCCGGCGTCGCAGTCTGGCTGGGAACGGTGGCGGTGGGGATGCTCCTCCGGGCGTTGACCGGGCAGGTTGTGGTGCTGCCGTTCGTGATCGTGGCCCTGATCAGCCTCGCGGTATTCCTGCTTGGCTATCGGCTGCTGGTGGCGGCCGCGCGTCGCCTAAAGGCACGGCGCCAGCGGGGCTGATGCACTAGGCTTGCAGGCAGATGGCACGGCCCTTTGAGGCCAATCGATACGCCGGCAACGGCGCGACAGATCCGAAAGGTTCCCCTGTGATCACCGCTTTCGTCCTGATCAAGACTGACGCTTCCGCAATTCCGGAAACGGCCGAAAAAATCTCCGCGATTCCCGGCATCAGCGAGGTCTATTCCGTCACCGGCGAGTGGGACCTGATCGCGATTGCCCGGGTGGCCAAGCATGAGGAACTCGCGGACGTCATCGCGGACAAACTCTCAAAGGTTCCCGCGGTGGTTCACACCACCACCCACATTGCGTTCCGCGCGTACTCGCAGCACGATCTCGACGCGGCCTTCGCCCTGGGCTTCGAACAGTAAAGACCTAGTCGCGCGACAGCGCGACCCACCGGTCCAGGACCGCAGCCGCAGCGCCGGACCCGACCGATTCCTCGGCCCGGGCCATCGCCGCGGCCATCCGCTCAGTCAACGGGCCGGTGGCCTCGAGGTCGAAGGAGACCAGGCCGGCAGCAGCGTTCAACAGGGCAGCGTCCCTTGCCGGACCCGGCTCACCCGCCAGGACAGACCGGACGACGGCGGCATTGGCCACGGCGTCCCCGCCCCGCAGTTCCTCAACCGTCGCCTGCCGGATCCCCAGGTCCCGCGGGTCAAAAACGCCTTCAGTGACCACGCCGTCGCGGATTTCCCAGATGCGGGACGGTCCGGTGGTGGTCAGTTCATCAAGCCCGTCGTTACCGCGGAAGACCAGGCCCCGGCTGCCGCGTTTGGCGAGGACACCGGCTACCAGCGGGGCCATGCGTTCATTGGCGACGCCGACGGCGGACGCCTGGACGTGGGCCGGGTTGGTCATCGGTCCCAGGAAGTTGAAGGCCGTCGGCACCCCGAGTTCGCGGCGTGCGACGGCGGCGTACCGCATCGAGGGGTGGAACACCTGGGCGAAGCAGAACGTAATGCCGGCTTCTTCGGCGTTCCGGGCCACCCGCGGGATCGGCAGGTCAAGACGGACACCCAGCGCTTCGAGGACGTCCGCGGAACCCGACGTCGACGACGACGCGCGGCCGCCGTGCTTGACCACTTTGGCCCCCGCCCCGGCTGAGACAAGGGCAGCCATGGTGGAAATGTTGACGGTGTTCAACTGGTCGCCGCCGGTACCGACAATGTCGAGCTTCTGGCCGGCGATCTCGAGCGGGTTCGCCGAGTCAATCATTGCCTCGACCAGACCGGTGAGTTCCTCCACCGTCTCGCCTTTGGCGCGCAAAGACACCAGGAAGCCGGCCACCTGGGCCGGGGTGGCCTCGCCGGACATGATGGAGTTCATGGCCCACTCCGTGTCGCCGGCGGTGAGGTCCGTGCCGTTGATCAGCGCGCCGATGAGGCGCGGCCACGTCTTGCCTGCCGCCTGTTCAGATGCCTGGGAAGTCACGTTCCGATGCTATCGACCCGGGGGCTGCAATGCCCAATGCGAAGGGGTCCGGGAACTTTTCCGCGTGATTTCGCGTCTTWGTAGAAAAAGTCCCCTCAAAACGCGGTTTGCGTTGGGCAGGACAGAGTTTTACAGACATAATGTCTATGTGACATCTGCGACCCATGCCCCCAGTACCCCGGCGCACCCGACGCTGAATCGCCCGAACATGGTTTCCGTTGGAACCGTTGTCTGGCTGTCCAGTGAGTTGATGTTCTTCGCCGGTCTCTTTGCCATGTACTTCACACTCCGTTCGACGTCCGGACAGATGTGGGCTGAAGAGACAGCCAAGCTCAACTTCCCCTTTGCGCTCGTTAACACGATCGTCCTCGTGGCCAGTTCCTTTACTTGCCAGATGGGCGTCTTCGCCGCCGAACGGCTTCAGCCGCGTCGGCTTGGCGGTCCCCTGAGCTTCACCCGCTGGGGAATGAATGAGTGGTTCACACTCACATTCATCATGGGTGCGTTCTTCGTGGCCGGCCAGACGACCGAGTACGCCATGCTCGTCTCCGAGCACGTCTCGCTCTCCACCAACGCCTACGGTTCGGCGTTCTACATGACCACGGGCTTCCACGGCCTGCACGTTATCGGCGGCCTCATTGCCTTCCTGCTCATCATCGGACGCTCCTTCGCAGCGAAGAAGTTCGGGCACTTCGAAGCAACCTCCGCGATCGTCACCTCGTACTACTGGCACTTCGTCGACGTCGTATGGATCGGCCTCTTCCTGGTCATCTACGTCCTCAAGTAGCCACGGCTTGACTCTTTTTCTACAAGAGGCAGAATTTCAAGAAGCGGCTCCCGGAGCCAACGCAGCATCGAAAAAAGGAACCACCACGTGAAGGCACTCTCGCAGAAGCGACGTCACCCACTGGCAGCAGTTGCGCTGCTGCTTATGGGTCTCCTCATCACTGGTGGGCTGTACGCCGTCGCCACCACCGTCAACCAGGCCAAGGCCGACACCACCACCTTCAGTGCAAGTGACGCGGAAGAGGGCGGCAAGTTGTTCGCCGCCAACTGCGCCACCTGCCACGGCATGGGTGCCAGTGGTTCACAGGCCGGACCGTCGCTTGTGGGCGTCGGCGCCGCCGCCGTTGACTTCCAGGTTGGCACCGGACGTATGCCCATGCAGATGAACGGCCCGCAGGCTTACAAGAAGCCGGCGCAGTTCAACGAGGAGCAGACCCACCAGCTCGCGGCGTACGTCGCTTCGCTGGCACCCGGCCCCTCGATCCCCGAGGCCGGTGTGCTTGATGAGAAGGGCGACGCCGCCAAGGGCGGCGAGCTCTTCCGCACCAACTGCGCGATGTGCCACAACGCCGCTGCCGCCGGCGGTGCGCTGACCCGGGGCAAGTTCGCCCCGGCCCTCGCCGACGTTTCCGGCAAGCACATCTACGAGGCCATGGTCACCGGCCCGCAGAACATGCCCGTCTTCAGCGACGCCAACGTCTCCCCTGAAGGCAAGCGCGACATCATCACCTTCCTCAAGCAGATTGAGGCCAACGGCTCACCGGGCGGCAACGACCTCGGCGCCCTGGGTCCGGTCTCCGAGGGCCTGTTTGTTTGGATCGCCGGCCTGGGCGTCATCATCGCCTTCACCATTTGGCTGACTTCGCGGACGTCCTAGGCGTCAGCGGCACTTGTAAGAATTTTCTGCTGATCCGTCAGCAGTTTGAATTGAAAACTAACTCGACACTGGTCGAGACGAGAGAAGGATGAGGCGAATTATGGGCAACCATAGTGACGGCAGTCCGAACCACTCGGGCACCGTAGCTACGGCTGGTCAGAATGAGGTGGAGAAGTTCCAGGATCCTGGAATTCCCCCGCATCGTTTGCGCCTGGCTGACACGGACCCGAGGGCCGCCAAGCGAGCGGAACGGCAGGTGGCCCTTCTGTTCGGCGCCTCGGTCGTGGGCACCCTGATATTCCTGGTGGCGTACTTCGCCATCGATCTTGGAAATGACTCCTCGATCGCCACCATCCGGCTGCAGAACACCCTGCTGGGCATTGGCACCGCCTTCGCCATGCTGGGTATCGGCACCGGTATCGTGCACTGGGCCAAGGCCCTTATGCCGGACCACGAAGTGTCGGAAGAGCGCCACGCTATCCGCACCGAAGAGGACCGCCTGGCCGCCGTCCGGATCGTCGACGACATCGTCGAGGAAACTGGTATCAAGCGCCGTCCGCTGATCCGCAACACCCTGCTTGGCGCCGTCGCCCTCGCCCCGCTGCCGGCCCTGGCCGTCTTCGGCGACCTCGGCCCCCGTCCGGACAACAAGCTGGCACACACCATGTGGGCCCCTGTTGACGGGAAGACCAAGCGCCTGACCCGCGACCCCGATGGCACCCCCATCAAGGCTGCGGACGTCACCATCGGCTCGGCTTTCCACGTCATCCCGGAAGGCCTGAACGAGCTGCACGAAGGCAAGCTGAACGAGAAGGCCAAGTCGGTCGTCCTGCTCATGCGCCTGAACCCCGAGTCCCTCAAGCCCTCCCCGGGCCGTGAGGACTGGAGCTACAACGGCATCGTTGCCTACTCCAAGATCTGCACCCACGTCGGTTGCCCTGTTGCCCTGTACGAGCAGCAGACCCACCACCTGCTGTGCCCGTGCCACCAGTCAACCTTCGACCTGACCCAGGAATGCAAGGTTATCTTCGGCCCGGCCAGCCGGCCGCTCCCGCAGCTGCCCATCGCCGTAGACGACGAAGGTTACCTCTACGCTACGAGCGACTTCAAAGAACCTGTTGGACCTAGCTACTGGGAGCGTGATGAGCATGAGCGCAACGTCAACAGCTAACACCCCCACCTTCGTCGCCAAGACCAAGGGCGGCCGCATCACCGACTTCGTCGACCAGCGCGTCGGCGGCTCCGGCATCCTCCGTGAATTCGGCCGGAAGGTCTTCCCCGACCACTGGTCCTTCATGTTCGGCGAGGTGGCGCTGTACTCCTTCGTCATCCTGCTGCTCTCCGGCACCTTCCTGACGTTCTTCTTCGATCCGTCGATGGCGGAAACCCACTACCAGGGTTCCTACCTGCCGCTGAAGAACGTTGAAATGTCCGTGGCGTACAACTCGTCCCTGAAC
>NZ_JBFTNO010000079.1:0-12114 GCF_056397525.1 Arthrobacter sp. 05L45_2
GGCGTATCGCTCGAACTGCAACTCTTCGGCGACGACTTCAACAGGGTTTTCCAGCCGGTGGATCTTTCCGGCGACATGCTGGCCTCCATTGACCGCTCCGGTACCGGTCCGCTGACCCGCTACACCAGTGACGAACTCCTCGCCGCGAGCGACTGCGTCTTCGGGAAGCTTGACGAGCCCTGGAACGGGGGACAGGCGGCCCTGCTGGCCCGTTATGACGACATCGGCGTGGAGCTGAACCGGCGCGAAGCAGGCCGTGAGCCCGAGCCGGTCTAAGCCGGCAGCCCCGCCCCTTGATCGGTTCCGGCCGCACCGGGGCCGGTGTACTGTGCGGCGAAGTAACCGTTTTGTGGGCTGATCCCGCCGTTTTTGCTGCGCCGGAACAGTGGCTACGGTAGGAGTGTGCCGGGTGAGACGGAAGAGACCGACGGGCGGGGACTCGGCGAGGCCGAGGCCCGCGTCCTCCGGCATGCCGCCGACCTCGAGCGCTTTTCGCGGCGGAACTTCCTTTTGGGCGCCGGGGCGTCGTCCGTCCTGGCCGCTGACATGCTGTTCACCCGCCGCGTGCAGACAGAACGGCGCGTCAACAAGATCCTGATGGTCCCGGACGACGAGGCCGAGCTGTACTATCCGCACGCCAGCTGGTTCCTCTTCCCGGGCTACAAGACCAGCTGGGAAGAAGCCCAGTGGATCCTAAACTCTCTGCGCGGCTCGCTGAACAAACGGGGGCAACTGGCCGCCGTCGGCTACTCCAACGTGGGCCTCGACATCGACCAGATCGTGATCGCGGTCATCGAACACATCCGCGCCCGC
Organism: Arthrobacter sp. 05L45_2; assembly: GCF_056397525.1. Classification (NCBI taxonomy): domain Bacteria; kingdom Bacillati; phylum Actinomycetota; class Actinomycetes; order Micrococcales; family Micrococcaceae; genus Arthrobacter; species Arthrobacter sp. 05L45_2. The sequence goes on from NZ_JBFTNO010000079.1 coordinate 814, forward strand.
CACCTCGACACCGTTTACTTCTACGGCCACAGCTTCGGCGGGATGGTGGCGGTGCAGGTCGCGGCCCGGTTGCTGGAACTGCACGGCGTCCAGGTGTCCTTCATCCTGCTCGACTCGAGCCCCGCCAGCAGGTCCGACGTCCTGGACCAGAGCTGGTTCGAGGGCGTGGTCTTCCTCTACGAGAGCGGTTTCCGGTTCCCCACCGTGCTGCGCGGCAGCTACGAACTCGGGGAGCGGGTGCTGAACAAACACGAACGCAGCTGGGGCCAGATCCTGGACCAGACCCTGGAGCAGCTTTCACCGATCGCTCCGTCCAGCGTGCTGATCCAGACCGAATCCGCGTATATCTACCACTTCGACCTGAACCGCTTCGTCGGCAAACTGGGTGACGCGAAGATGGCGTTCATCGGCAACCCCAAGGACCAGACGGTCAGCTAYGAGACGGCCCGCGACACGTGGATGCTGCGGTTCAAGGCCAACATGGTCTCCGACTCCCTGCGGACGGACGGGGCCATCCCGGCCCATGCCAGCCCGCAGTGGAGCCCGGCCGTCTACCGGCCGCTCATCGACAAACTCGAGGACGAGTTCCTGCCGTTGCCGTCGGGCGGCGGCAAGAAGACCGCGTTCTAGCGGGAGGCGGCGCCGGCCGCCGCCGGTTGGCGGCCCGCCGGCGTCGGCCGCGCTTAGATCTGGTTCTTCAGGTCCGCGACGGAGTTAAGGACCTGGTTGGGCCGGAACGGGTAGGCCGCGATGTCGTCCCGGTGCGTGATGCCGCTGAGCACCAGGACGGTGTGCAGCCCGGCTTCCATACCGGCAATGATGTCCGTGTCCATCCGGTCGCCGATCATGGCCGTGGTCTCGGAGTGCGCGTCGATCTGGTTCATGGCCGAGCGGAACATCATCGGGTTGGGCTTGCCGACGATGTAGGGTTCACGCCCGGTGGCCTTGGTGATGAGCGCCGCGATCGCCCCGGTCGCCGGCATGGGGCCGTCCTTGGACGGGCCGGTGGCGTCCGGGTTTGTGGCGATGAACCGGGCGCCGCCCAGGATCAGCCGGATCGCGGTGGTGATGGCCTCGAAGGAATAGGTCCGGGTCTCGCCCAGCACCACGAAGTCCGGGTCCTGGTCGGTGAGGATAAAGCCGGCCTCATGCAGCGCCGTCGTAAGCCCTGCCTCGCCGATCGTGTAGGCGCGGTTACCGGATTCGGAGCCGCGCACCTGATCCTTGAGGAACTGGGCCGTCGCCAGGGCTGACGTCCAGATGTTCTCTTCCGGGATTTCCAGGCCGGAACTCTTCAGCCGTGCGGCGAGGTCCCGGGGCGTGAAGATCGAGTTGTTGGTCAGGACCAGGAAGCGCTTGGAGGTGTCCACCCAGCGCTGGATGAGCTCGGAGGCGCCGGGGATCGGCTGGTTCTCGTGGACCAGGACGCCGTCCATATCGGTCAGCCAGCACTCGATCTCCTGGCCGCTGCGGTACACCGAAAACGTGGACCGCACGTCGTCGGCGTCCGAACGCTGGTCTGTCCCGTGGTCTTCGTACTGGTCCGCCATGGTGCCCTCCGCCGATAGTGTGCCGCTTCCGGTCCCAGTCTAATGTTGAGTGGTGACTGAACCCGAGACCCCCAGCGAAGCCCCCGCCGGTACCGAGGCCGCTCCGGACGGCGATCAGGAGCCCAAAGCGGAGGTCGGCGTCGGACCCTGGCAGGGGCAGTGGCCGGAGGGCGAACACTGGGACCCGGACCTGCTCGCCGACGGGGACCGCCGCAACGTGGTGGATAAATACCGGTACTGGAAGCACGAGGCGATCGTTGCCGAGCTCGATTCCCGCCGGCACAACTTCCACATCGCCATTGAAAACTGGCAGCACGACATGAACATCGGCACCGTGGTCCGCACCGCCAACGCGTTCCTGGCCAAGGAAGTCCACATCATCGGACGACGCCGGTGGAACCGCCGCGGTGCCATGGTCACCGACCGCTACCAGCACGTCCGTCACCACCCCACCGTGGAGGATTTCGTCGCCTGGGCGCAGGACGAGGGGCTGGCCGTGATCGGGATCGACATCTTCCCCGACTCCGTCCCGCTCGAAACTTACGAGCTTCCCCGGGACTGCGTCCTGGTGTTCGGCCAGGAGGGCCCGGGCCTGACGCCGGAAGTGCACGAGGCCGCGGTGGCGACCCTCTCGATCGAGCAGTTTGGATCCACCCGCTCCATCAACGCCGCCTCCGCYGCCGCCATCGCGATGCACGCCTGGATCCGCCGGCACGTGTTCGGCCAGATAGTTTCCTGAGGCACCTATAGTCAGAACGGGTTTTGCCGTTTAGGCTCTGGCGTGTGTGGGCGCAAAGGGCGCCCGCCTAGGGGAAGACATCTCATGAAGACGGTCTCTACTTCTCTACTTCGCAATCCCGGCGCGCCACCCGGTTCCTGGCGCTTGGTACATCCCTTGCCTTTGCCATCGGCCTGACCGCCACGGCGGCCGTGGCCGCCCCGCCGACGCCCCCGCCGTCGAATAACTCCCCGGGGTCAGTGCCGCCCTGGGCCGGTTCCCGCACCAAGACCGGCACCCCGCTGAGCAACACCACGGTCGAGGGCGAGATCTACCTGAACCTGCCCGACGCCGGAGCGGCCAAGGCGTTCGCGACGGCCGTGTCCACGCCGGGGAACCCGCAGTACCAGCAGTACCTTTCGGCTCCGGACTGGATCGCCAAATACGGGCCGGCCAAAGCCGACGTCGCGGCGCTCGTTGACTACCTGAAGGGCCAGGGCATGGTGGTCACTTCGGTCCCCGCGAGTGGTCTCTACGTGGTTTTCCGTGGCACGGTTGCCCAGATCAATGCGGCCTTCAGCACCACCGAGCAGACCTACACCTTCCAGGGCCAGAGCCTGATCGGCCCGTCCACCGCGCCCTCCCTGCCCGCGGCGCTCTCGGCCAAGGTCCTGGGGATCTCCATCGACCAGGGCCGGCTGCTGACCCGCCCCTCGCTGGCGACGCCCGGGGCGTCGGACCAGGCCCAGGCCTCCGGCAAACCGGTCGGCGCGCCGCCGGTTGACGCGCCGTGCTCGAACTACTGGGAGCAGAACAAAGTCACGGTTCCGGCAGCGTACGGCTCCACGAGGTTCGGCACCGCCATCTGCGGCTACACGCCGGCCCAGCTGCAGGGCGCTTACGGGGTAACGTCCCCGTCCGACGCCGGCGCGGGCCAGACGGTGGCGATCATCGACGCCTACGCTTCGCCAAGCATCGAATCGGACGCGAACACGTACTCGCAGAAGAACGGGCTCCCGGCCTTCAAGGCCGGGCAGTACCGGCAAATCGTGCCGGACTCCCGTATGTTCATGGACCAGGCCCTGTGCGGACAGCCCAGCGGCTGGCAGGGCGAACAGACCCTCGACGTCGAGGCCGTCCACGGACTCGCCCCGGCCGCTAACATCCTCTACGTCGGCGGCAACAACTGCGGCGCCGGAATCGACGTGGCGATGTCCACCATCCTGGACCAGAAGCTCAGCACCATCGTCAGCAACAGCTACGGCTACGTCGGGGAGGCGGTCTCGCAAAACGCGCTGCTGGGCATGCAGAACATCCACCTCCAGGCAGCCGGGGAGGGAATCGGGCTCTACTTCTCCAGCGGCGACAACGGCGACGAGAAGGCGAGCCTGGGCTACGCTTCACCGGACTTCCCGGCCAGCTCCCCGTTCGTCACGGCGGTCGGCGGGACCAGCCTGGCGGTCGACAAGGACAACGGCTACCTGTTCGAAACGGGCTGGGGAACCACGCGGAACAGGATCGTCCCGAACGCCGACGGCACCCTCGGCTACGCCGGCGGGTTGCCGGGAGTATTCCGCTTCGGCGCCGGCGGGGGAACCAGTGCGCAGTTCGCCCAGCCCGGCTACCAGCAGGGCACGGTCCCGGCCGGCCTGGCCAACGGCTACCGGGTCTCACCGGATGTCGCCTCGCTGGCCGATCCCTATACCGGCTACCAGGTGGGCCTCAGCCCCATCACCAACGACCACGTCCTGAAGACCGGCGCCTATGAAACGACGGGATACGGCGGAACCTCGCTGGCCTGCCCGCTGACGGCGGCGCAGATGGCAATCGCGCAGGCCGCCACCGGCAGGACCGTTGGCTTCGCCAACCCGGCCATCTACGCGGCGGCGAAGACCGGCAGCTCCGGAGTGCGGGACGTGGCTCCCCAGTCAACCCCGCGGGCCATGGTCTTTTCCAGCCCGATCAGTGGCAACAGCTACCTGATCGGCACGGACCACGACACGTCGCTGGAGACCGCGCCGGGATATGACGACGTGACCGGCGTGGGCAGCATGAATGTCCGCTTCGCGATGAGCATCGCCGGAGGGTAGCCGCACGGCCCCGCGGCGAACCCCGATGTGGGGCGCCAGCACACAGTGAGGAAGCGTCTGGTGCCGGGCCCGGGAACATTTCCCGGGCCCGGCTTCACGTATTCGGCTCCGGGGCACTCGTGGCTAGGATGTAGATAGCCATGTAGCTACCACTGCTTTCGACGAGGAGTCAGCATGCCCATTGCAACCCCAGAGATCTACTCCGAGATGATCGACCGCGCAAAGACGGGTGGCTTCGCGTTCCCCGCCGTCAACGTCACCTCCTCCCAGACCCTGAACGCCGCACTGCGCGGCTTCGCCGAGGCCGAGTCCGACGGCATCGTCCAGGTCTCCACCGGCGGTGCGGCCTACTGGTCCGGCGCCACCACCAAGGACATGGTGGCCGGCTCCCTGGGCTTCGCCGCGTTCGCCCGCGAGGTTGCCAAGAACTACGGCGTGAACATCGCCCTGCACACTGACCACTGCCCCAAGGACAAGCTGGACGGCTTCGTCCTGCCGCTGCTCGCCGCCTCCGAGGCCGAGGTGAAGGCCGGACGTAACCCGCTCTTCAACTCGCACATGTGGGACGGCTCCGCCGAAACCCTGCAGGAGAACCTCCGCATCGCCCGTGAACTCCTCCAGCGCACCGCCGCCGCCAAGATGATCCTCGAGGTCGAGATCGGCACGGTCGGCGGCGAGGAAGACGGCGTCGAGAACGCCATCAACGACAAGCTCTACACCACGGTCGAGGACGCCCTGGCGACCATCGACGCCCTCGGCTCGGGCGAGAACGGCCGCTACATCACGGCCCTGACCTTCGGCAACGTGCACGGCGTGTACAAGCCGGGCGGGGTCAAGCTGCGCCCGGAGATCCTCAAGGACATCCAGGAGCAGGTGGGCGCCAAGATCGGCAAAGCCAACCCGTTCGACCTCGTCTTCCACGGCGGCTCCGGCTCCTCGGACAAGGAAATCGCGGACGCGGTGTCCTACGGCGTCATCAAGATGAACATCGACACCGACACCCAGTACGCCTACACCCGTCCGGTGGTGGACCACATGTTCCGCAACTACGACGGCGTCCTGAAGGTTGACGGCGAGGTCGGCAGCAAGAAGCTCTACGATCCCCGCGTCTGGGGCGCGTCCGCTGAGGCAGGCCTGGCCGCCCGCGTGGTCGAGGCTGCCCAGCAGCTCGGCTCCACCGGCAAGACGTTCTAGCCGTGTCTGACGAGTTCCGCAAGAACCTGATGGGCCCCGAGCCCACGCTCCTGCCGGCCGAGACCGAGGTCAACGCCGGCCTGGATGCGGGCCACGAGGCCCTGGACCTGGTGGAGCAGCACCCGACGTCGTCGCTGCTCTGGGCCGTGCTGGCCGAGGAGGCGTGGAAAGAGGGCCGGACCATCGACTCCTACGCCTACGCCCGCGTCGGCTACCACCGTGGTCTGGACGCGCTGCGCCGCAACGGCTGGCGCGGCGCCGGCCCCATCCCGTGGGAGCACGAACCCAACCGCGGGTTCCTGCGCGCCCTGTACTCGCTGGGCCGGGCCTCGGCCGCCATCGGCGAGGCGGAGGAACCCGAACGGATCGAAAAGTTCCTCAAGGACTCCGATCCCACCGCCAAAGCAGCCATCGAGGCGCAGGGCTGACGGTTTAACGAACGACGGCGGGCGTCCACCTTAGGGTGGGCGCCCGCCGTCGTTCGTGGGGTAGGCCCACGCCCGCCGGGTCCCCTGGCCGAGCTTGCGAGGCGAGGGTGCGGGTGGGGACTAGCTGGCTTTGGCCAGGCCGGTCCGGGCCATGGCGTCGGCGTAAGCCACACGCATGTCCTCGAGGTACTGTTCCTGGCGGGCCGGGGTGCCGGCGAACGCGCGGCCGCTGAGGGAACGGACCTTGTAGGTCTTTAGGCCGCGGCGCCAGATCATGGGCACCTCGGTCTTGAGCAGCAGGTTGGCCAAACGGTTGGCCTCGGTGCCGTGCGCAACGATCACGGACGCACGCGGGACCAGGGCCAGGAACTTCAGCAGCGGCTTCAGGCCGGCCGAGATCTGGTCCGGGGTGAACTTGCCGTTGGGTTCGCCGCCGACGTGCCAGGGGTGCACGTTCCAGGGCATCACGTACTCCGGGCGCAGGCCCAGCTTCCACTGGACACCCAGCATGCGGGTGCCCGCTTCCTCGTCACCGGGGGTGATGAAGCCGGACGGGTCAGCGGTGCCGATGTTCGAGTACAGGCTGATGATGCGGCACTCGTCGATGTCGTGCGCGGGATCCACGTAGGGGACGGTGGTGCCAGCTTTGGCGGTCTGCAGTGCGTCGCACAATTCGTTGACCGGCGCGACATTAGCGTCGTAGCGCCGGCTGAGGAGCTGTTCGCGGAAATTTTCAGTGGCCAGGGCTGTCATGTATTGCTGGGTCTCCTGCGGGATTGGTAAAGCCGCCACACCGGCTGCGGGCACGCCAAAGGGAGGGCGCGCGGGGCCGGTGTGGTGTGAAAATGTGGTGTGGACCGATTCCTGATCGGTCCTCACCAGTCTAGCAAGCCCCGGGTGATGCCCGGCGTGTCGCCCGCCAATCCGGCGGCCGCCGGGCACCTCCGGYGGCCGCCGGCGGGTGGGCTAGCAGGGTCGACCTACCAGAGCCGCCGGCTGGCCCGCCGTGCGCCCTCGCCCAGGGCCTCGAGCTTGGCGAAGGCGATCTGCGGATGCACGCGGCCGCCGAGTCCGCAATCCGTGGAAGCAATGACGTTTTCGCGGCCCACCAGATCGGCGAAGCGGATGATCCGGTCTGCCACCAGGTCCGGGTGCTCCACGACGTTGGTGGCGTGCGAGACGACGCCGGGAATGATCGACTTCCCCTCGGGGAGCCTGGTGTCCTCCCAGACCCGCCACTCGTGTTCGTGCCGCGCATTGGCGGCCTCGAAAGAGTAGGCGCCGGCGTTGACCTGGAGGACCGATCCGACGATGTCCGCGAACGGGATGTCCGTGGTGTGCGGCCCGTGCCAGGACCCCCAGCAGACGTGCAGCCGGATCTTGTCCTGGGGAAGGTCCCGCAGCGCCCAGTTGGTGGCCTCGACCCGGAGCTGGATGAACTTCAGGTAGTCCTCGAGGCTCGGCTCCGGATTGATCTGGTCCCAGCTCTCGGCCAGGGACGGATCGTCCAGCTGGACCGTCAGCCCGGCATCGATGATGGCCTTGTATTCCTCCCGCATCGCATCCGCGCAGGCGTGCAGGAGCTCCTCGTCGCTGGTGTAGTACTCGTTGGCGACCCGGGCGCAGGAACCGGGGGAGAGGGAGGCGACGAACCCGTCGGTGAGGCCGGCCGCGGCCAGCCCGGTCTTGAGGTTGGTGATGTCCGAGGCCACGAGGGCCTGCCCGGTGTAGGTCAGCGGCCCCGCGATCTTGGGCTGCGTGACGCTCTTGCGGTGGGCCAGGATGCCCGACGACGGATCGTTGTAGGCGTCGTTGAACGCCTGCCGGTCGCGGCGGTCCGGGAAGGAAGTCAGGACGATGTGTCCCGGCGAGGACCGGTGCACCTTGGCATCGGCCCAGCGGTCCACCTCAGTCGGTTCCAGGCCGCCGAGCCGGGAGAACGAGTAGTTCCACCACGCGCCGTAGTCCACGGTGCTGGACATGGTGTGCCCGTACTCGCCGTCGTTCGGGATATCGATCCCCAGGTCCTTCTGGCGCTGCACAACATCCACCACGGAGGTCTCCAGCAGGTCCAGGAACTCGGGGGTGACACCGTCGGCCTCCTTCGCCTCATTGGCGGCGATCAGCTCCGGAGTGCGCGGCAGCGAGCCGGCATGGGTAACCCGGATGTGGTCGGTATTCGGGGTCAGTGCGTTCTGGGACACGGCAGGGAATCCTTTCCATCGGTCCTGGCGGTAGCACCGTGGCCGGGCGGGCGTCACGGCGGCGCCTCTCGGGCGCCGCACGGGCGTGCGGCCGGCAGGGTTGCTGCGGCGTCAACGGTCCAGGTCCCTCGGCCGCTCGGGATGGTCCCTCCCACTCAAATCCACGCCGCGCCCCGCCGCAAGTCGTGCCCACAATGTGTCGGTACCGCCGCRGGCGAAGGTGCCGCCCGGCTTTCCCCGCCGGTGCCCTGCCGGCCGGACGCCGCGTCCACGCAGGGAGACAAAACGGTGCCGGCCGCCGTTTTCGGCTAAACTTGGGTGGTAAGAGCCCCGGACTCTGGCGTTGATGTACAGATCGTAGTGGTACTGCGCACAGCGGTAGATTCGRGGCATTCTCATGAACGGCGCTGAGCTGCGGTGACCACCTGGTGCATCACCTGCAGAGCGGCCCGAACGAATGGGGGAGGATCCCATGCCAGCAATCGTGATCGTCGGAGCCCAGTGGGGCGACGAAGGCAAAGGTAAGGCCACTGACCTGCTCGGCGGGCGGGTCGACTACGTCGTCAAGCCCAAYGGCGGCAACAACGCCGGGCACACGGTTGTCGTGGGCGGTGAGAAGTACGAGCTGAAGCTCCTTCCGGCCGGCATCCTGAGCCCGAATGCGGTCCCGGTGATCGGCAACGGCTGCGTGGTGAACCTTGAAGCCCTGTTCCAGGAGATCGACGGCCTCGAAGCCCGCGGCGCGGACACCTCCAAGCTCCGCGTCTCCGCCAACGCCCACCTGGTGGCGCCCTACCACCAGGTCCTGGACAAGGTCACCGAACGGTTCCTCGGCAGCCGCGCCATCGGCACCACCGGCCGCGGCATCGGCCCGGCCTACATGGACAAGGTGGCCCGCCTCGGCATCCGGGTCCAGGACGTTTTTGACGCGTCCATCCTGCGCCAGAAGGTCGAAGGCTCGCTCCGGCAGAAGAACGAGCTCCTGGTCAAGGTTTACAACCGCCGCGACATCGAAGTCGACGAGATCGTGGAGTACTTCCTGTCCTACGCGGACCGCCTCCGCCCCCTGGTCATCGACAGCACCTTCGTGCTGAACAAGGCGCTGGACGAGGGCAAGGTGGTCCTGATGGAGGGCGGCCAGGCCACGTTCCTCGACGTCGACCACGGCACCTACCCGTTCGTGACCTCCTCGAACCCGACCGCCGGCGGCGCCTCCGTGGGCTCCGGCATCGGCCCCACCCGGATTTCCCGCTCCATCGGCATCATCAAGGCGTACACCACCCGGGTGGGCGCCGGACCGTTCCCGACGGAGCTGTTCGACGACATGGGCGTGTACCTGCAGAAGACCGGCGGCGAATTCGGTGTCAACACCGGCCGTCCGCGCCGCTGTGGCTGGTACGACGCCGTCCTGGCCCGCCACGCCTCCCGCGTCAACGGCTTCACCGACTACTTCGTCACCAAGCTGGACGTGCTGACCGGCATCGAGCAGATCCCGGTCTGCGTGGCGTACGACGTCGACGGCGTCCGGCACGATGAGATGCCGATGACCCAGACCGAGTTCCACCACGCCAAGCCGATCTTCGAGTACTTCGAGGGCTGGACCGAGGACATCACCGGCGCCCGCACCCTGGACGACCTGCCGGAGAACGCCCGGAACTACGTGCTGGCCCTTGAGAAGCTCTCCGGCACCCGCTTCTCGGCGATCGGCGTCGGACCGGACCGCGACCAGACGATCGTGGTCAACGACCTCATCAACGACTAGCGGCTCGACAGGATCCCCGGCGCTCCGGCAGCCGGACTCCGGCGGCCAGACGACGGCGGCGGCCCACCCCACGGTGGTCCGCCGCCGTCGGGGTTAAGCCGCGGAGCCCGGGAATTCCCGGCATTGCGGCCGTCCATAGTACGGCCCTCCGCCCCGCCCTGCGGCCGGCCGGCGGGGCCCAAAAAAGAATTTTGAATCCTGCGTAACCTTTTGGACCCTCCCGGCGATTACCTCTTTGTAAGCGCCGCCCGGAGCCCTGGTCCCCCCATCAGGTCCGGCCGGCCTTGTAGCGAAAGATCCGAGGAGCGCCTGCCCCCATCAGGCGCCCGGGACTTCGAGTGAAAGATCCGACGGGCGCCTGCCCCCATCAGGTGCCGACTGGACTTCGACTGTAAGCGCCGGCCGGCGCCTGCCCCCATCAGGTGCCGGCCGGCCTTCAACCAACCAAAGGATGTACGTTTTTCATGAAGAGTGTTAGCAAGACCACCAAGATTGCTGTCGGCGCCGCTATTCTCGCGGTCGGAGGCTTCTCCGGAATCGGGCTGGCCAACGCCGCCCAGATGTCCAGCACCCAGCAGGCTGAAGTGAACCACGCTACGCCCGCCACCCCGGCCGTTCCGGCTGTTCCGGCAACCCCCGCGCTGCCGTCGGCCCCGGCCACCCCTGCTGTTCCTGCGGTTCCCGCAGTGCCGGCCACCCCGAACGCTGACGGCTCCGCCAAGGGCGACGCCGACGTCGAGGGTACCGACGGTGCCGCTGAAGGCTCTGTCTCCGCTGACAAGGACGGCGTCACCGTTGACGGTGCCGCCAACGCCAAGGGCGCTGCTGAGGCCAAGGCCCACGCCGGCGTGACCGTCGCTACCCCGGCTGTTCCCGGTGCCAAGGGCGTCCCGGCCACCCCGGCCGTGCCCGCTGTTCCGTCTGCTGAGCAGCCGAAGCTCAACAAGTAGCACGAAAGCGCCTCCTTTCGGAGGCAACGGGGTGCGGCCGCTAGACTATCGGGGGCCGCACCCCCCTTGCAGTAACGGAAGGACAGCCTCTTGGCAGACCAGCTGAGCGACGACGAACTGTCAGCCGCTTTGGCTGGCGACCCGTCAGGATTCAGCGCTGTCTACACCGTAATGTCCCCGGCCGTACTGGGGTACTTCCGGGCCAAGGGCGTCGACGACGCCGAGGCCCTCACCCAAGACGTGTTTGTGGACGTTCTGCCCAAACTCGAAAACGTCACCGGCGGCCGCGCCGGACTCCGGACCTTCATCTTCTCGGTCGCGCACGCACGGCTGGTTGACCACTACCGGCGCTCCGAACGGACCCCGCACCTGGCCGAATACGATCCGCTGAACGACGCGCGGCTC
>NZ_JBFTNO010000080.1:0-11957 GCF_056397525.1 Arthrobacter sp. 05L45_2
CCTGTGGGTCAGCCAGATCTTCGAACCGATTGTCCGTTCAATTCCCCGCGACCTCTCCGGGAAACTCGAACCGGCGGAGGCGGTGCATGAGATCCTGGRGCACCGCTGGTACATGTCCGAGAAGGAAAACCGGCACATCCCGCTGGCCGAGGCCGTGCAGTCCTACATCGACTCCGAGCTCCGGCACCGCAGGGACGAGGCCGCGATCATGCTCAACCCGGACACCGAGCTGCTGAAGATCCTCGAGGTCGAGACCGAGGAGTCGCGGTACGGCGGGGATGAGGACGGCGACGAATACCCCGACGCCGACGACTAGGCCCGGGCGGACGGGCCGGGAGCACCGGCTTCCGGCACAACCGGGCTAAATAGCCTTGCCCGGGTTCAGGATCCCTGCGGGGTCGAAGAGCTCCTTGATCCGGCGCTGCAGCTCCCGCACCGGTTCCTTCTGCTCCAGTCCCAGCCAGCGCAGCTTGTACTGGCCSACGCCGTGYTCYCCSGTGATGGTKCCGCCCATSGCGAGSGCCACSGTGACCGATTCATCGAGGGCTGCCCCGAGCCGGGCCATGGCCGCAGCATCCACGGCGTCGCCAGCCCGGTCCACCCAGAACGTGGGGTGGAGGTTGCCGTCGCCGGCGTGCGCCACCACCTTGAGCTTGACCTCATGCCGCCTGGCCATGGCCTCCAGCTCTTCGACGTAGTCCACGAGGCGCGAACGCGGCACGGCGACGTCCTCCCCCACCCGGTATTCGTCGTCGACCTCGACGCCGCGGCTGTTGCGGCGCAGCTCCACCAGCTGTTCGGCCTCGGCGTTCGCCTCCATGGTGACCACGGCGCCGCCAGCCGCCAGCACCGGCCGGATCGCGGCGGCCTCGGCGGCTGCTCCGAATCCGTCGGTCTGGATCAGCAGGAGCGAGGCGCCGCKGGAGGCGAGATCGGACCCGTGGGCGTCGTCGAGCTGGGCGAGCGAACCGCCGTCGAGCAGTTCCATGATGGCCGGCTGTACCCGGGCTTTGCCGACCGCCAGGACGCCGGCCGCTGCACTGCGGAAATCCGGGTAGAACGCGGCGATGGTGTGGACCTCGCGCGGCAAATACTTCAGGCGCACGGTAACTCCGACCACAATTCCCAGCGTCCCCTCGGAGCCGACGAACAACCCGGTGAGGTCATAGCCGGCCACGCCCTTGAAGGTCTGGTGTCCAGTGTGGATGAGCGTGCCGTCTGCCAGGACGACGTCGAGGGCCAGGACGGAGTCCCGGGTTACGCCGTACTTCGCGCAGCGCAGCCCGCCGGCGTTCGTCGCAACGTTCCCGCCGATTGTCGAGAGCCGGTAGCTGGCGGGATCCGGCGCGTACATCAGGCCGTGGTCCGCCGCGGCGGCGTTCAGTACSGCGTTGATGACSCCGGGYTCGACGACGGCGGTCTCGTCGTCCGGGTTCAGGGCCAGGATCCGGTTCATGCGCTCGAGGCCCAGCACCACGCAGCCCTCGCTTGCGTGGGCGCCGCCGGACACCCCGGTACCGGCACCCCGGGCCACGAGCGGGATCCGGTGGGCGGCGCACGCCCGGACCACCGCCTGGACATCGGCCACGGATTCGGCCAGCACCACGGCCTGGGGAAGCTGGTAGTCCAGGACGGGAGCCTGGTCCACGGCGTAGGCCGCCAGGGACCCCTCATCCACAATGACCTTCGCGGCGCCCAGGGCGGACGTCAGCTCCTCGGCAATGCTGCGCATGGGTTCTCCAGTTCTCCGTCGAATCGGGCCATCGGTCCTGGCCTTCAGTCTAGGGTGCAGGCAGCGCAACTCCCGGCAGCACCCAGASGGCSGCCGCGGGGCCGCAGGCCCGGAGGTGCGCACCCGCCGGTGTGATGGATCCGATGGCGAAGACCGGCGGTTCCGCAAGGGCGGCCAGTTGGCCGTCGGAGAGCAACCCGGCGGCGAGGTCCACTTCCGCGGCATCGCGGGCAACCACCACCAGCACGGCGCTCTCCCCTGTTTCCCGGATAAAGGCCATTGCGTCCCCGCGGGCGCTCAGCCAGCGGATGCCGCCGGCAGTGAGCGCCGGCTGCTCCCGCCGCAACGCGGTGAGGGCGGCATACAGGCCGGTCAGGTCGGCGGGGATGCGGCCGGGATCGGTCCAGGGCATGGGCGTCCGGGAGAACTCCCCGTTGTCTCCCTTAAGCCCGAACTCGTCGCCCGCGAACACCACGGGCACGCCCGGCAGGGTGAACATCAGGACCGCCCCCAGTTGCTGGCCGCCGTCGAACATTGCCGTGGCCGCCCGGGCGGTGTCGTGGCTGTTCAGGGCGTTCATATTCTGCAGCCGGACATCCCAGCTGAAGGCCGCCGCCAGGTCCAGGTGGGTGGCGAGGAAATCCTCTGCGGCGATCCGGGGCGGGCCCGGCAGCGGCGTGCCGAAGAAGTTCACGTGCCCGGCGTCGCCGGCCAGCCAGGCCCACAGCGGACGGGTGAAGTTGGAATAGGTCATGGCCCCGTGCCAGTGCTCGCCGCTGAAGTCGGGGGCGGCGTCGTTGGTTGCTTCCGCGAGCAGGGCGGCGTCCGGGTTGATCGAGCGGACGCGGTTCGCGATCAGCCGGGCCACGTCCTGGTTCGCGTCCGTCTCTCCAAGCCGGCCGGTCATGTTGCCGACGTCGATCCGCCAGCCGTCCAGGCTGAAGGGCGGCCGCAGCCACCGGGCCACCGCGGAGTCGTCCGCCAGGACGAATTTCTCCCGCAGGCCGGCCGAGGCCCAGTTGAACTTGGGCAGCGAGGGCACCCCGTACCAGGCCTCGTAACTGCTGTGGTCCCTGCTGAAGTAGTAGTAGCCGGCCTCCTCGGAGGCGGGTTCGGCCAGGGCCCGGCGGAACCATTCATGGGCGGCGCCGGAGTGGTTGGCCGTGAGGTCACCCAGCACCTTCAGGCCGCGCGCGTGGGCAGCCTCCACGAGCTCGATGAGCGCCGCGTCGCCGCCCAGCACCGGGTCCACCGTGGAGAACGTTGAGGCGTCGTAGCGGTGGTTGGAGCGTGCGGGGAAGAACGGTGTGAGGTAAATGATGTCCGCGCCCAGGGCCTGGATGTGGTCCAGGTGTTCGGTGATGCCGGCCAGGTCGCCGCCGTAGAACTGGAGCGGCGTCTGCGCCGAAGCGCCCTCGACACCGGTAGCGTCCCAGTCGGCGGGCACGGCCCAATCCGGGACCGGCCGGGCCGAGGCTCCGGCGGACCGGGCGAACCGGTCCGGGAACACCTGGTACATGGTGCCTTCGCGGAGCCACGACGGGCCGGCGGGGTACGTCGTGAGCCGGAAGTCCGCGTAGTCGGAGACGTCGCGGGCGAAGAGGCCCTGCGAGTTGAGCGTCCAGTAGCCGGTTCCATCCTCGATCAGGAACCGGTAACGCGCCACGGGGTTGGTGACGGGCATCTCCGCTTCCCACCACACCCAGCCGTCAGCCTCGCCGATGTCCGCGCAGGACGTGTACCGGGGTTCGCCGTCGTGCAGAGAGCGGAGCCAGACCCGGCTCGGCCGCCCCCACCCCGCCGGGACGCGGATCCGGAGCCGGACCTGGTCCCCCAGGGCCGGTCGCTGCGGGGCGTGCAGGCCGGACCCGTCGTGGTGAGGCAGCAGGCCGGCCGGAGCAGCGCCTGACATGCCTAGCCCTTCACCGAGCCCGCCGTGAGCCCGCTGACGATGTAGCGCTGCAGGAACAGGAACAGGGCCATCACCGGGATGGCGCTGATGACGGCGCCGGCGGCGAACACGCCCCAGTTCTCGGAGCGCTGCTGCGCCACGAAGGAGTACAGCCCGACGGCGAGGGTCTGGCTGTCCGGATCGGTGAGCACCACGGACGCGATCACGAACTCACCGGAGATGCCGATGAAGGACAGCAGGCCCACAACGGCCAGGATCGGCGTCACCAGCCGCATGATGATGCCGAAGAAGATCTGGCTGTGGCTGGCGCCGTCGATCTTGGCTGCTTCATCCAGGGACTGCGGCACGGTGTTGAAGAAGCCGTACATCAGGTAGGTGTTCACGCCCAGGGCGCCCCCGAGGTAGACCATGATCAGGCCAAGCTGGCTGCCCAGGCCCAGGGCCGGGATGACCTCGGAGATGCCGCTGAGCAGCAGGAAGATGGCGACGACGGCCAGCAGCTGCGGGAACATCTGCAGCAGGAGCAGGCTGAGCAGGCCGAACCGGCGTCCCGTGAACCGCATCCGCGAGAAGGCGTACGCCGCCATCGCCCCGAGGAACACCGTGGCCGCGGAGGTCACGCCGCCCACCACCATGGTGTTCAGGAACCAGCGGGCGAAAGGCCGGGAAGGCATGTCGAACAGGGCCGTGAAGTTGCCGAAATCGATCCTGCTGAACAGTGCGTTGGAGCCCACCAGGGTGCCGGTGGAGTTCAGCGCAGCGGAGAGCACGTACAGCAGCGGGAAGACCGCGAAGATGGTGACGATGATCCCGACCAGGTGCCGCCAGCCCTTGTCCTTGAGCCAGACGCCGAAGGGACGGCGGCGCTGCAGCGACTTGAGGTAGTCGACGTCGGTGTGGCCGGTGCCGCCGTGGTCGGCGGGACCCGCCGTGGCGGCGGTGCGTGGTGCTGGCCCGTTCATGAGTTCACGTCCTCGAGTGCCTTGGTCTGCTTGAAACTGATGGCCGATACGGTGGCCACGATGATGAAGATAATGATGGCCAGGGCGCTGGCAAGGCCGTAGTCGCGGCCGGTCCCCTGCCCGAAGGCCACCTTGTACACGAGGGTGATGAGGATGTCGGTAGCCCCGATGTCCCGGTCGGTGTCCGCGAAGCGCGGGCCGCCCCCGGTGAGCATAAAGATCACGTTGAAGTTATTGAAGTTGAACGCGAAGGAGGAGATCAGGAGCGGGGCGATCGAGACCAGCAGCAGCGGCAGCTTGATGGACCGGAAAACCCGCCAGGGCCCGGCGCCGTCCATCCGGGCGGCCTCGTCGAGTTCGGAGGGAAGCGACTGCAGGGCCCCGGTGCAGACCAGGAACATGTACGGGAAGCCCAGCCAGAGGTTGACCACCAGGACGCTGATCTTGGCCAGGACCGGATCCGTCAGCCAGCCAATCGAGGCCCCGCCGAGCAAGGTCTGGTTCAGCCAGCCGAACTCCGGGTTGAGGATGCCGGACCAGACCAGGCCGGTGAGGAACGCGGGGAAGGCGTACGGCAGGATCATCAGGATCCGGTACACCTTCTTGCCCTTGAGGTCTTCCCGGTTGAAGGTGATCGCCAGGAACAGCCCCAGCGCGAACGTCAGCGCCACGGAGGCGATCGCGAAGGTGAAAGTCCAGAGGATGACGCCCAGGAGGGGTCCGCGCAGGCTGGGGTCTGTGAAGGCGCGGGCGAAGTTCTCCATGCCGACGTCGATCTTCCAGCCGGTGGAGAGCGTCTCGCCGTTGGCGGCTGCGAAGGCGCCCTTGCCGTTGTCGCGGTAGACGGCGCCTGTGGTGGTGTCCGTGAAGGTGTCCGCGCCGGCGTCGTATTTCAGGGCCGGTTTGAACTGGTAGGCGTTGCTGCCGTCGGCGGTGCGAAGGGTGCCGTCGGCCGGGTTGGCGGAAACCGGCACGGCGATGTCGAGGATGCTTTTCTGGTTGGCCACGATCTCCTGGAAATTCAGGGTCTGGTAGCCGTCCAGCGTCTTGGCCTTGCCGGTGGAGTCCTTGCCCGCGCCGGCGACTTCCTCCAGCGGTTTGTCGGTGCTGCCCAGCGAGACCTTGCCCTGCGGGTCCGTGAACAGCAGGAAGTAGGAGTTGTCCTTGGCCAGCACGGACGTCTTGTACGCCGGAGAATCCGGGACGCGCTTCTGGGCGGTGAGCTGGATGGCGGCGATCGCGTYATCCTTGGTGCTGTTGTGCCCGTCGCCGTAGTTGGTGAAGGCGATGTAGCCGCTGAACATAACGACGAAAACCTGGAAGATCAGCAGGAACAGCACGCCCGGGGCCAGGTACTTGGCGGGCAGGCCGCCCTTGCGCAGGTAGATCCAGTTGATCGCCAGCACGACGGCGGCGGAGACAGCCAGCGCCAGCCAGGACTGGCTGAGGAACAGTGTGATGAGGATGTAGACGGCAAGGGCATCCACGAGGCCCAGGAGCACGATCTTCGCGATGGTGCCCTTGAGCCCCTCCGGGCCGGTCCGCAACCGGCGGTTCCTGCGGGCCTGCCGGCCGGTGGGCGCGGAAGCGGTGTGCGGGACGGACGCTACTGCGGGGTCTGTGTCCTCGCGGAGTTCGGTTTCTGACATGGCTGTCTACAGTCCTTGGGAGTGCTGGGGTGATGCAGGAACGGGCCGGGCGGCGTGGCGGCCGCCCGGCCCGGTGCAGCCGGCTCCTGCCCGCTAGGGAAAGCGTCAGGAGCCGGGGCGGGGACTAACCCTTGATTTTGCCCTTGATGCTGGCGGCCATCTTGGCCCAGTCAGCGGCCGGGTCGCCCTGGCCCTTGATCAGGGCGAGTTCGGTGGCTCCCCAGTCAGCCCAGACCGCGCTCATTTCCGGGATGGCCGGCATCGGGACGCCGGTGGCGCCGATCTTGCCGAAGGCGGCGACAACCGGATCGCTGGCGGCCTTGTCGAAGGAGGCCTTCAGTGCCGGCGGGCGGCCGCCGGCCTTGTACATGGAGTCCTGGGCTGCCTCGGAGGTGAGGTAGTTGGTGACGAACTCGTTCGTGGCGAGGGCGTTGGCGCTCTTGGAGCTGATGAAGAAGCCGTTGACGCCGATGAACGGCTGGGCCGGCTGGTCGCCGGCGGTCGGCAGCTCGTCAACAGCGAACTTGATGCCCTTCTTCTGCACGTCCGGAACGTTCCACGGGCCGGTCAGGTAGTACGGGGACTCGCCGGCGAGGAACTTCTCCTTGGCGATGTCACCGGTGATGTTCGAGTTGATGATCTTCTCGCCCTTGTCGCCCCAGGCGGTCAGCTTCTTGGCGAATTCGACGCCGGCGGCGTCACCGATCAGCAGCTGCTTCGGATCGTAGCCGCCGTCGGCAGCCTTGCCGAAGACCTGCGATCCCATCGAGGCCTGCAGCGGGTACAGGTGGTAGGGGTCGCCCTGCTTGGGGTCCATACCGACCAGGAACGGGAACTTGGCCTTGCCGTCGGCGACGGCCTTCTTGCCCTTGGCAATGACCTCGTCCATGGTCTTGGCCGCGTCCGGGACGATCGCCGTGTTGCGCAGCAGTGCGATGTTTTCGATGGCGTACGGGACACCGTAGACCGAGCCGTTGTAGGACATGGCCTTGATCGCGGAATCCTGGAAGGACCCCTTCTTGTCGCCCAGCTCGACGGGGGCGATCACACCGTTCTGGACGAACTTGCCTACCCAGTCGTGCGGGCCGACGATGAGGTCCGGGCCCTTGCCCGTGGGGACCTGGGTGATGAAGTCGTCACGGACAGCCGCGAAGTCCTTGACCACGAGCTTGACCTCAATGCCGGTGTCCGCCTTGAACTTCGCGGTGATGTCCTTCAGCGCAGGCGAGCGTTCGGCGTCGACCCACATGGTGATCGTGCCGGCGCCGCCGGACTTGAGGTCCGCTTTCGCGGTGGCGGTGGCGGTGGCCGGGCCGGATGCGGCCGCGCCGCCACACGCGCTCAGCGCCAGTGCCGCAACGACGGAGATAGCACCGGCCGTGAATACCCGGCGGCTGGTCCCGGTTGTGAGGGTGTTCTGCACCTTCATTGGTGTCCCTTTCATAAAATCCTGCATCCACGTGTGGGCTCGCCGGAAGAAGTCCGGGCCCGGTGGCATCGTCGGTGATGTGGCTCACAGCTGCAAGCGCTTCCAAGTTACATGGCGATCGACCGTTTGGAAAATTGGGGCCGCCCGGCGTGTCGCCACTATCCCTTCGAGCCCGCCACGAGGCACCTTGGCTCGGCCCGCAGCCGGCTGGGGGCTGTCGGACGTGGGCGCTGCTCGCATTACCTTGGGGTGCCGCGGGATCTTTACACGACTCTTGCTGGAAGCGTTTTCATTTTTCACCGAGTGGACTTACGATTACCGGCATGTCCGTTGATTCAGTCCTCACAGCCCCCGCCGCGCTGGCCGGCCCGCTGACCCTGGTGCACTCCGCCGATACCACCCCCGGCTGGTGGCGCTCAGCTGTCATCTACCAGGTGTACCCGCGCTCGTTCCGGGACCTGAACGGCGACGGCGTAGGAGACCTTGCCGGTATCACGGCCGAGCTCCCCAAGCTCGCCGAGCTGGAGATCGACGCCGTTTGGCTCTCGCCGTTCTACCGTTCCCCGCAGCGCGACGCCGGATATGACGTCAGTGACTACTGCGACGTGGATCCGCTCTTCGGCACGCTGGCAGACTTTGACGTGATGATGGCCGAGGCCAACCGGCTCGGCCTCCGCCTGATCGTGGACCTGGTGCCGAACCACTGCTCGGACCAACACACCGCGTTCCAGGCCGCGCTGGCCGCGCCTGCCGGAAGCCCCGAGCGGGACATGTTCATCTTCCGCGACGGCCGCGGCGAATTCGGCGAACTCCCGCCAAACAACTGGCAGTCGCACTTCGGCGGTCCCGCGTGGACCCGGATCGCCGAACCCGACGGCGCCCCCGGCCAGTGGTACCTGCACCTGTTCGACACCTCCCAGCCCGACTTCAACTGGGACCACGACGCCGTCCACGCAGAATTTGAGCGCGTCCTCCGCTTTTGGCTGGACCGCGGCGTCTCCGGGTTCCGCGTCGACGTGGCCCACGCCCTCGTCAAGGCCGCCGGGCTGCCCGAATGGGGCGGCCGGGCCGACGGCAACAGCTCGGAGGGGTTCCCTGGCCACGAGGCCCCGATGTTCGGCCAGCCCGCCCTGCACGAGATTTACCGGGCCTGGCGCCGGATCCTTGCCGAATACGGCCCGGACCGCATCCTCTGCGCCGAAGCCAACGTGGACCCGCTCCCCCGGCTGGCCGACTGGGTCCGTCCGGACGAGATGCACCAGGCCTTCAACTTCCCCTACCTGCACACCGGGCTGAACCCGCACCGCATGCGCGGCGTCATCACCGACTCCCTGACGGCCCTGGACGCCGTCGGCGCACCCAGCACGTGGGTGCTGTCCAACCACGACGTCGTGCGGCATGCCACGCGCTTCGGCTACCACGGACCGGCGCCCCGCGACGGCGACGGCATCGGCCCGGCAGATGTCCAGCCTGACGAGGAGCTCGGCCGCTCCCGTGCGGCCGCGGCGTCGATGTTCATGCTGGGCCTGCCCGGCGGCGCCTACCTGTACCAGGGTGAGGAACTTGGCCTCCCCGACGGGATCGATATTCCCGACCACCAGCGCCAAGACCCCACGTTCGGGCGCACGGGCGGCGAACGGCTGGGCCGCGACGGCTGCCGGGTACCCCTGCCGTGGCGGGCCGCTGAACCCAACGCCGGCTTCGGCGCCGGGGCGGCTCCCTGGCTGCCGCAGCCTGAAAGTTTCGCGCGCCTGGCCCGTGACGTGCAGTCAGCGTCGCCGTCGTCGCACCTGAGCCTCTACCGGCGGATGCTGGCGCTGCGGCGTGAGCTCAGCCTCGGCCAGGGCTCGCTCGCCTGGCTCGAGGACTGGTGCACCGACACCTCCCTCGCCTACCTCAACGGCACCACCGCGGTCCTGCTGAACGTCGGGCCGGAGCCGCTCGAGCTGCCCGCCGGACAGGTGCTGTTGCGAAGCTCGGCGCCGGCGGAGCCGGACAACGGCGCGCATCAGTTAAGCTCAGGTGAAACTGTTTGGCTGAACATTTACATCGAGGACACGGAGAGCTGAAAATGCCCGGCATCAAGGACGTCGCGGAACGGGCCGGCCTCTCCATCGCCACCGTTTCGCGCGCCTTGAGCGGCAAGGGCAACGTCTCGGCCCAAAGCCGCGAGCGGGCCCAGGCCGCAGCAGCCGAGCTCGGCTTCGTGCTGTCTTACCACGCCTCCAGCCTGGCGTCCGGACGGAACCACAACGTCGGCGTCGTAGTTCCCTCCGTGCACCGCTGGTTCTTCTCCTCCGTGGTGGAAGGCGTCTCCGCGACCCTGCTCGACGCCGGCTACGATCTCACGCTGTACAACGTCAGCGAGGGCGAGGAGCGCCGGCACAGCGTCCTGAACGACTTTCTGCTGCGCAAGCGGGTGGACGCGGTCATTGCCGTGTCCCTGGAACTCAGCGAGGCCGAGATCCAGCAGTTGCTGGCCATCCACCGGCCCATCGTCGGCATCGGCGGGCCGCTGCCGGGCGCCTCCACCATCCGCATCAACGATTCCGGCCTGGCCGAGGCGGCGGCGCGGCACCTGATCCAGCTGGGCCACAGCCGGATCGCGCACATGACCGGCGACGCCGCGTACGAAAAGGACTTCCGATTGCCGGGCACCCGTCAGGGCGGCTTTACCAAAGCCATGCGCGACGCCGGCCTCCCGATCCGCCCCGAGTGGCTGGTCTCCGCGGACTTCACCATCCAGGGGGCGTACGCCAGCGCGCGGCGTCTGCTGGGCGGCTCCCCGGAACGTCCCACGGCGGTCTTCGCGGCCTCGGACGAGATGGCGATCGGCACCATCCTCGCCGCCCGCGACTTCGGGCTCCGGGTGCCCTACGATCTCTCGGTCATCGGCATCGACGGCCACGAGCTCGGCGAAGTTTTCGGCCTGACCACCATCGACCAGGACCCGCGGGGCCAGGGGGCCATGGCCGTCCGGCGCCTRCTGGCCGGGCTCGAYGGCGACGGAGACACGGCGGCTGCAGACACGGAGTATCCGACCCAGTTTGTGATCCGCTCCAGCACAGCCGTGCCGCCGGTCGATACGCCGCCGCTGCGGTAGGGCGCAGATAGTGGTCCCCCTTGCATACCGGGGGACACTCAGCCCGTTGCACCGCCCATAAACCGAACGAAGCGCTGCAGGACCTCCGGCCAGCCGCCCTCATAGTCCGCGCGCGTGGCCGCAGGGTCCTGTGCGCCTTCCCAGCCGTTGTGGACGAGCCGCAGCTCTGTGCCGCCCTCCACGGCCCGGAAGGCCACACGCAGCTCGGTGGACCACATGGCCTGGGTTCCGGGATGCCAGCTCGCGTGGAAGGACAACGGCGGCTGCCAGTCGTCGATGGAGCCCCAGACGGCGGTCCTGCCGTCGTCAGCGGTTTCAAGAATGAGGTTCTCTTCGAACTCGACGTAGGACGCAGCCCCGTAGACGCTGTGGTCCTCGAGCGGCCACCACAGATGGGTGTGTTCGGTGAAGCCAACAAATGCCCGGGCAACGGCGCCGGGGACGACGACGGTGAACACCAGAGGTTCCAGGCCCTCGGCTTGGGGRTCCGGGGCCGACGTTGCGTGGCTGAAGAGGTTATCCATGGGCATCAACTCTACAAGGGGTGCCGGCGCCTGAGTGCCGGCTCCTGGGTGGCTCCCCGAGCTGAGCGTGATCTGGCCCAGGGTGGTGTGGTTGGTTGTGTGGTTAAAGTGGGAGAGCCTCCAACCTGGTGGTTGGAGGCTCTCGACCTGTAATAGTGTTCCGGCGGTGACCTACTCTCCCACACCCTCCCGGGTGCAGTACCATCGGCGCTGCGGGTCTTAGCTTCCGGGTTCGGAATGGGACCGGGCGTTTCCCCCACGCTATGACCGCCGTAACCTTGTGTCCGCACCCTGCTGGCCCCTTTTTTGGGGGGTTTTCGCCGGGTGGGAAGTTTTTGGGTTACAACTCTGCCCTGGTTGGGGCAGTGTGGTGTTGTTATTCTGTTTTGTTTTGGTTCGCCATTCAACAGGGTTTGTTGTTTGGGAACCACATAGTGGACGCAAGCAGTCTTGTTTCTTTTTACCCAACCCTCTTGGTGCAAACGCTTTTGAAGGCRCGTTTGCGGGGTGGGTGTGTGGTGTAAGTTATCGGCCTATTAGTACCGGTCAGCTTCACGAGTCGTTAGTCCTCGCTTCCACATCCGGCCTATCAACCCAGTGGTCTGGCTGGGGGCCTCTCACACACAAGGTGTATGGAAATCTCATC
>NZ_JBFTNO010000081.1:0-11921 GCF_056397525.1 Arthrobacter sp. 05L45_2
CCCCAAGGCAACGCCGACGCCTGCGGCACCGGCCGCCGCGCCCGCCTCCAGTGCCGCTTCGCTTGCCGAGGCCGCCCGCTGGGGCCGCGTCGAGGGCGACGGTCACGTCTACCTGACCATTGATGGCGAGGAACACTCTGTCGGCCAGTATCCGGGCGTCAGTGACGAGGAAGCGCTGGGCTACTTCGCCCGGAAGTACGATGACGTCGTCGCCCAGATCGTCCTGCTCGAACAGCGCGTAGCCTCCAAGGCTCCCGCCACGGACATGCAGAAGACCGTCACGCACCTGCGCGAAATCCTGGCAGAGAAGAACATGGTGGGTGACCTCCGCGCCGCTGAAGGACGCCTCGATACGCTCTCCGGACAGATCACCGAGCTCGAGAAGACCGAGAAGGCCGAGCACGACGCCGTCCGCGCCGCTGAACTCGCCGCCCGTGAGGCCATCGTCGCCGAAGCCGAGACCATCGCCGGTCACGACCCGGCCCAGGTCCAGTGGAAGACCTCCAGCGCCCGGATGAACGAACTCTTCGAGAGCTGGAAGACCGCCCAGAAGAGTGGTGTCCGGCTGGGCCGCAGCAACGAGGATGCGCTCTGGAAGCGGTTCCGCGCCGCCCGCACCGTGTTCGACCGGCACCGCCGGGCGTACTTCTCCCAGCTCGACAGCAACAACTCGGCGGCCAAGGCCGCGAAGGAAAAGCTGATCACGGAGGCCGAGGCGCTCTCGTCCTCCACCGACTGGGGCTTTGTGGCCGGCGAGTACCGCCGCCTCATGGACCAGTGGAAGGCCTCCCCCCGCGCCAGCCGCAAGGACGACGACGCCCTGTGGGCGCGTTTCCGTGCCGCGCAGGACGTCTTCTTCACGAACCGCCAGGCCGCCAACGAGGAAATCGACCAGGAATACGGTGCGAACCTCGTGGTCAAGGAGGCCCTGCTGGTGGAGGCCAACGAACTCCTGCCGATCAAGGACCTCGCAGCGGCCAAGAAGGCCCTGCAGTCCATCCGGGACCGCTGGGAGGAAGCCGGCAAGGTTCCCCGTGCGGACATGGGCCGGATCGAAGCCGGGCTGCGGAAGGTCGAGGACGCCGTCCGCCACGCGGAGGACGAGAACTGGAAGCGGTCCAACCCGGAAACGAAGGCCCGCACCAACAGCGCCCTCTCGCAGCTTGAGTCGGCCATCGCCGGCCTCAAGGAAGACCTTGCCAAGGCCGAGAAGGCCGGGGACGAGCGGAAGATCAAGGCCGCCCGCGAAGCGCTGGAGGCACGGCAGGCCTGGCTGGAGCAGCTGGAGCGCTCAGCGAGCGAACTGTCCTAGGCAGCACCACGTAGCATCGGCCGGCCCCAAGCGGCCCGACAGGCCCCGCCGCGGTTATCCACATGACCGCGGCGGGGCCTGTTCCATGTCCGTGACTGGACGGCACGATGGCTGAATGACGCAGACGCCCGGCCGCACCGCCACAGGCTTCACGCCCGCCGCCCCCGGCACCGGCCCGCCTGGTGCGGGCGCTCCGGGCGCGCCTACGGTGCTCTACTCCCCCGGTACCCTCTTCTCCTGGTCCGAGCTGCAGGCGATGGCGTCCGACGGCGTGCTGACGCGGCTCTCCCAGCGCGGCTACCTGCCGCCCGGGGCCGCGCCGAGTCCCCAGTTGCGTGCGCGGGCGGCGGCCTGCGCCGTTCCCGGGCCTGTCCGGCAACGGGTAGTGGCGGGGCGGATGACGGCGGCTTGGATCTACGGCTGCAGCCCGGAACCGGACCGACTGGCCTTGCTGGTCGATGCCAACCGGCGGGTTTCCAGCCTGCGGGCCCTGCGCGGGTGCACTTTCCACGAGGTGCGGCTCGGCCCGTTCGACGTCGTCAGCCTCGGCGGCCTGATGGTCACCAGCCCGCTGCGGACCGCGGTGGACATCGCCATGCATGTGGAGGCCGAACGCGCACTGCCGGCCCTGGCAGCATTGGTCTCAGCGCCGGGCCTGGGGGTCCGGCTTCGGCTGCTGATCCGCGCGGTGGAGTCCACGCCGCGGGTGCCCCACAAGAAGTCGGCGCTGGCCACGCTGGCGCAATTGCAGGCCGATCAGGGCGGCCGCACGGCCCGCGGTCCATAACGTCACAGCCTGTCCGGGTGCCGCCTATCCGGGCACGAGACCCTCGTTACCGGACCCCTGTACCGCGGTCAGCTGCGGCGGCGGTTACCCGTGGTGCGGTAGACGTCGAAGACCCCGTCGATGCGACGGACGGCGCTGAGGACGTGGCTGAGGTACTTCGGGTCCCCCATCTCGAAGGCGAACTTGGAGATCGCCACCCGGTCGGTGGAGGTGTGAACGCTGGCGGCGAGGATGTTGACGTGGTTCYCCGAGAGGATGCGCGTGACGTCGGACAGCAGCGATTTGCGGTCCAGCGCCTCAACCTGGATCTCCACCAGGAAGACACTGGACTGGGTCGGTGCCCACTCCACCTCGACGATCCGGTCCGGCTGGTCCATCAGGCCGGAGACGTTGGTGCAGTCCGTCCGGTGCACGGACACGCCGGAGCCTCGTGTGACGAAGCCCAGGATGGGGTCCGGTGGCACCGGGGTGCAGCACCGTGCCAGCTTCACCCAGACGTCGTCGACCCCGCGGACCACCACACCGGAGTCCGAGTAGCGGGCCTTGGTGACCTGGGTGGGGATGGAGACCTCGGTGAGGTCATCCTCGGGTGTGTCGTTGCCGCCGAGGCTTTCAACGAGCCGCTCCATCACGGATTGCGCCGAGGTGTGGCCGTCGCCGACTCCCGCGTACAGCCCGGAGATGTCGGTGTACTTGAAGTCCTCCGCGATGGCGGCCAGGGCGTCGTGGGTCATCAGGCGCTGCAGGGGCAGGTTCTGCTTGCGCATCGCCTTGGTGAGCAGGTCCTTGCCGCGGTCGATCGCCTCTTCGCGGCGTTCCTTGCTGAACCACTGCCGGATCTTGTTCCGGGCGCGGGCGCTCTTGACGAAATGCTGCCAGTCCTGGCTCGGCCCGGCGCCTTCGGCCTTGGAGGTGAAGATCTCCACCCAGTCGCCGTGGTTCAGTTCGCTGTTGAGCGGGACCAGCTTGCCGTTGACCCGCGCGCCGATGGTGCGGTGGCCCACCTCGGTGTGGACGGCGTAGGCGAAGTCGACCGGGGTCGAACCTGCGGGGAGGGCCATGACCTCGCCCTTGGGGGTGAAAACGAACACCTCGCGGGCGTTGATCTCGAACCGCAGGGAATCGAGGAACTCACCCGGGTCGGACGTTTCCTGCTGCCAGTCAACCAGGGACCGGAGCCAGCCCATGTCGCCGTCGCGGGGGCTCCCGGGTCCGGCAGCGGTGCGGTTGGGCTGGTCTTTGTATTTCCAGTGCGCCGCGACGCCGTACTCGGCGCGGCGGTGCATCTCGTGGGTGCGGATCTGGATCTCGACCGGTTTGCCGCCCGGGCCGATCACCGTGGTGTGCAGTGACTGGTACATGTTGAACTTGGGCATCGCGATGTAGTCCTTGAACCGGCCCGGAAGCGGGTTCCAGCGCGAATGCATGGCGCCGAGCGCCGCATAACAGTCCCGCACGGAGTCGACCAGGACGCGGACGCCCATGAGGTCGTTGATGTCGTCGAAGTCCTTGTCCCGGACGATCATCTTTTGGTAAATCGAGTAATAGTGCTTGGGCCGGCCGGTGATCGTGGCCTTGATCTTGGCGGTGCGCAGGTCCTCGGTGATCTGGTTGCGGATGACGGCGAGGCTCTTCTCGCGCTCCGGGGTGCGGTCCCCCACCATCCGGACGATTTCCTCGTAGACCTTGGGATACAGGGCCGCGAAGGAGAGGTCCTCCAGTTCCCACTTGATCGTGTTCATGCCCAGCCGGTGGGCCAGCGGGGCGAAGATCTCCAGGGTTTCGCGCGCCTTGCGGGCGGACGACTCGGCCGACACGAAACGCCAGGTCCGGGCGTTGTGCAGGCGGTCCGCGAGCTTGATCATGAGCACGCGGATGTCCTTGGCCATGGCCACGACCATCTTGCGGACGGTCTCGGACTGGGCGGCTTCGCCGAAGCTGACCTTGTCGAGCTTGGTAACGCCGTCCACCAGCATGGCAACCTCGGGGCCGAACTCGCCCTTCAGGTCCTCCAGTGTGTAGGAGGTGTCCTCCACGGTGTCGTGCAGCAGGGCGGCAGCCAGGGTGGTCCCGCTTAGTCCCAGCTCGGCGAGGATGGTGGCGACGGCTACCGGGTGGGTGATGTAGGGATCGCCGCTCTTGCGCTTCTGCCCGCGGTGGCAGCGTTCCGCCACAACGAAAGCGCGCTGGATGAGCTCGAAGTCGTCCTTGGGGTTGTTCGCCCTGACGGTGCGCAGCAGCGGCTCCAGGATGGGCGAGTAAGACGGCGTGCCGCGGCCGGTCAGGCGCGCCAGCCGGGAGCGGGTGCGCTCACGCCGGCCGGGGAACGTGGGCCGGGTTCCCGAGTTGTCGACCGGGACGGCCGTATCCGGGCGTCCGGCAGCAACCACGCCAGTCTGGCTACCCTGGCCGGCACCCTGATCCGCTGGCGCTACTGGCGCCGGCGTCGCACGTTCTTCCAATGAAGCACCTCTCACAACCCGTTAATTATTCAAGTCTATTCCCGCAGCGGGTTACGTCGATAACCGGGACGAACGGCCACGGGCCGGAGGGCGTCGCGGGGACGCTCTCCGGCCCGTGGGGCGGTGTTCGGCGGGTTGCCGGCTAGGCCGTGGCAGGCGCCGGTTTCGCGGCGTTCTCCGCACGGCGCTGCTGCACCCGCTTGGCCTGCTTGACCAGGTCCGGCTCGCCTTGGCGCAGCCAGGCGTAGAGCGGAGCGGCGACGAAGATGGTCGCCGCGGTGCCGATCAGGATACCGACGAACAGGGCCAGGGAGAGGTCCCGCAGTGTTCCCGCGCCCAAGAGTCCCGCACCGATGAAGAGGATGGCGCCGACCGGAAGGATGGCCACCATCATGGTGTTGATGGAACGGACCAGGGTCTGGTTGACGGCGAGGTTGACCTCCTCGGCGAACGTGCGCCGGGTGGAGGCCTGCAGGTCGGCGGTGTTTTCGCGGATCTTGTCGAAGACCACCACGGTGTCGTACAGCGAGTAGCTGAGCACGGTCAGGAACCCGATGATGGCCGAGGGGGTCACTTCGAAATCACTCAGAGAATAGATGCCGGCCGTGATGAACATGGTCACGGCCATACCCGCCAGGGCCGAGAGCGACATCTTCCAGGTCCGGAAATACAGGGCCATCAGGACGGCGGCGAGGCCAACGAAGACCGCGAGGCCCAACAGCGCCTGCTTGGTCACGTCGGCGCCCCAGGTGGGACCCACGAACGTGGAGGTCACCTCGTTGTCGGTCACGCCGTAGGCCTTGGTCAGGCCGTCCTTGACCTTGAGGACCTCGTCGTCGTTGAGCTTGTCCGTCTGGATCCGCATTGTGTTGCCGGCGACGTTGGCAACCCGCGGGAGGCTGCCGGCAACGACCTGCTGGACAGCCTTTTCGCCGAGCCCGGCGTCGCGGTCCTTGACGTTGGAGACCGTGAATTCCGAGCCGCCGCGGAACTCGATGCCGAGGTTGAAGCCGCCCTTGGCGACCGGCAGCAGGATGGACAGCGCGACGCCGACCAGGGCGATGAGGAACCAGATCTTCTTGGAACCGACGAAGTCGTACGAACGCTTGCCGGTGTAAAGCTCGTTACCGAATGTGGCGAAGCTTGCCATTTACTTGCCCTCCTTGGACGCACTCTTGGCGGACCCGGCGAGCTGGTCCTGCCTTTCGGCGAGGCGTCGTTCTGCAATTGTCATACGGCGTTCGGCTTCGGCCGTGGCACCGGTGTTCTTGGCGCGCGGAGTCGCCACCGGCTTGTCATCCGGTGTGCGGATCCGGCCGGCGCCGCGGTACAGTGGCACTGCGCCGAGGCGCTTCGGGTCGAGGCCGGAGAACTTGTGGCCTTCGCCAAAGAACTTGGTGCGGGCCAGGACCTGCAGCGTCGGGTGCGTGAACATAAAGACCACGATCAGGTCGGCAATGGCGGTCAGGCCCAGGGTGAAGGCGAAGCCTCGGACGTTGCCGACCGCCACGAAGTAGAGCACGAGGGCTGCGAGCAGGTTGACGGCCTTCGAGGCAAGCACAGTCCGCTTGGCCCGCTTCCAGCCGTTCTCGACGGCGGAAACCAGGCCCCGGCCTTCGCGCAGTTCGTCACGGATACGTTCGAAGTAGACGATGAACGAGTCCGCCGTCTGGCCGATGGCCACGATGATACCGGCCACGCCTGCCAGCGACAGGCGGTAGTTTTCGGTCCAGCCGAGGATGGCGATGGCGAGGTAGGTCAGGGCACCGGCGACCACCAGGGACGCAACGGTGACAAGGCCCAGGGCACGGTACTGGAACAGGGAGTAGACAACCACCAGCAGCAGGCCGATCAGGCCGGCCAGCATACCCATACGCAGCTGCTCCCCGCCGAGGGTGGCGGAAATCTGCTGGTCGCTCTGGATCTCGAAGCTGATCGGCAGGGCGCCGAAGCGCAACTGGTCCGACAGGGCCTTGGCCGACTGCTCCGTGAAGTTGCCCGTGATCTGCGGGCGGCCGTCGGTGATGACCGCCTGGGACCGCGGTGCTGAGATGACGCGGTCGTCCAGGACGATGGCGAACTGGGCCTTCGGGTCCGAACCCGTGGTGCCGCCGGCGGCGACGTAGAACTTGTTCAGGCGCTCGGTGATTGTCTTGAACTTCGCGGTGCCCTGCTCATCGAACTGGATGTCGACGGCCCACTCGTTAGTGACGGCACCCTGGGCGCCGCGCTGGAGCTGGAAGGACGAGGTCTTGATGTTGGATCCCTTAACCTCAACCGGACCCAGGATGTACTTCACCGCGGGCCTGCCATCGGCAGCCGGTTCGCAGGTGACCAGGGGCTTGGCAGGGTCGGAGCGCTCCTGCTTTTCCTGGGAGGGGTTGTCGCAGTCCAGCGCCTCGTACTTTTCGTAGACGTCGGCGGTTATCCAGTTCTCGTCGCTGCTGTTCGCGGGGGCCGCGGTAGGTTTGGGCAGCTTGTTCGCCGGGGTACGGGAGGCGACCGGAACGGCTGCTCCGGCCCCGGCCTGGATCACCGGACGGAAGTTCATATCGGCCGAGGCCTGGATCAAGGCACGGGTTTCCTTCGACGGGGTACCCGGAAGGCTGACCACCACGTTGCGGCCGGACTGGGTGCTGATCTCGGCTTCGGCGACGCCGGAACCGTCAACACGCTGGCGGATGATCGCGACGGCCTGGTTGAGCTGTTCTTCGTTGATGCCAGAACCGCCCTCCACCTTGGGCGCCAGGATCATCTGGGTGCCGCCTTCAAGGTCCAGGGCCAGCTTCGGAGCCCAGCTCGCCTGCCCGGCGATGTTGCCGCCGGCCAGGACGGCAGTCAAGACGGCGAGAATAACGCCAAGCCAGACCAGCACCCGGAGGGCTGAGTTTTTGGGGCCAGTTCGTGCCATTGTCGATCTTTCTATTGTTTACGGAGGAAACCGCCGGTGCGGGCTCTCAGGCCTGCACCGGCGGATGCCCGCGCACCGTAGCGCCGCGGGTTAGCTCAGGAGGCAGACTAGCTGTCTTTTTTGCCTTCGTCGTTGAGGCGGCGCAGGGTTTCATCCRGCGTTTCGTTGCGGAGCGGGTCGCCGGCGACGGCGGCGYCGTCGACGTTGTCAACCGGGCTCACGGTCTCGGCGGGCTCGTGGGTCAGCGAGGAAGCGTCGTCGGGAACGACCGTGGGCTCCTCGGCAGCAACTACCGGCTCGACGACCTTGGTCACGGCCTGGCGGTGCACGGTGGCGGTGTTGCCCGGGGAGAGCTCCAGGACAACCTTGTTCTCGGCGTCGTCGATCTGGACGATGCGGCCGAAGAGGCCAAAGCTGGTCATTACCTCAACACCGGGGCTGAACTTCGACTGGAGCTCCGCCTGCTGCTGCTGCGTCTTCTTGTTGCGGCGGAACATCATAAAGACGAACACGCCGAGCATGACGAACAGGAGAATTGTCATTGGATCCAAGGGGAAAGTTCCGTTCTGTACTTGCAAGCTGGTTTCACAGCAACGTCCGCCTCGTTCCGGAACCGCCCGGTAGGGACCCGGCAGTTGGCGGGGCAGAAAGACCATGCCCTGCCAGCAGCGGCTAGTGGTAGCCGCACACGGAAACGAAGGCCCGAACGTGCCGAGCGTCATACCAGTCTAAAGGGAAAAGGTCACGAGCGAGTGCTATTGACTATTACGGATCCATTCCGGGTCCGCGGCGGGCGCAGCGTACTCCCCGCTTCCGGCCGGCCCGCTGTCCGGCTCGCCGGCCTGGAACAGGTCCAGCGGGTCCTGCCCGAAGACACCGGCGGGGACAGCGAATCCAAGATGGGTCCATGCCGGCGCCAGCGCGATCCGGCCCCGTGGCGTCCGGCCCAGCAGGCCCTCGCGGACGAGGTAGGGCTCGGCGACGGTTTCCACGGTTTCGGTTTCTTCGCCAACGGCGATCGCCAGGGTGGACAGCCCCACCGGGCCACCGCCGAACTTGGTGATCAGCGCCTCAAGCACTGCCCGGTCCAGGCGGTCCAGGCCGCGCTTGTCGACCTCGTACATGTCCAGGGCTGCGGAGGCGGAACGGGCGTCAATCTGGTCGACACCGTGCACCAGCGCCCAGTCCCGGACGCGGCGCAGAAGGCGGTTGGCGATGCGGGGTGTGCCCCGGGACCGGCCGGCGATCTCGCTGAAACCTGCGGAGTTCACCTTCAGGTCCAGCAGGCCGGCCGAACGCCGGAGCACCAGTTCGAGTTCCTCGACGGAGTAGAACTCCAGGTGCCCGGTAAAGCCGAACCTGTCCCGCAGCGGCCCCGGGAGCAGGCCGGCGCGGGTGGTGGCGCCCACCAGGGTAAAGGGCGGCAGTTCCAGCGGAATGGCCGTGGCGCCGGCACCCTTCCCGACGACGATGTCGACGCGGAAGTCCTCCATGGCCATGTACAGCATTTCCTCGGCCGGGCGGGACATCCGGTGGATCTCGTCGAGGAACAGGACCTCCCCTTCAGACAGGGACGACAGGATCGCAGCGAGGTCGCCGGCGTGCTGAATCKCCGGGCCGCTGCTGATCCGCAGCGGGGCATTCATCTCTGCGGCGATGATCATGGACAGCGTTGTTTTACCCAGGCCGGGAGGCCCGGAGAGCAGCACGTGGTCGGCACTGCGGCCGCGCATCCGCGACGCTTCAAGCACCAGGGAGAGCTGCTTGCGGACCCGGTGCTGTCCGACGAAGTCGTGCAGGTTCTTGGGCCGGAGGGCCGCCTCGATGGCGCGCTCCTCGGGTTCCTCTCCCCCGCCGACGATGGATGGCTCAGCCACGCGCGCCTACCCGGTTCCCGGCACGGGCGCCATCCTGGCCGAGCCAGCGCAGGGTGGCGCGAAGGATCTCTGCGACGTTTCCCTGCTCGGCGAGTTCGGGCGAATCCGCCAGCGACTTGTCGATGCTGGCGGTGGCGTCCTTTTCGGACCAGCCCAGGCTGGTCATGGCCGCCACCACCTGGGGCTTCCACACACTTTCTGCGGAGACGGACGGCACAGCCGCGCCCGGCGTGCCGTGCGGCACCAGCTTGCCGGCGAGTTCCAGCACAATCCGGCCCGCGACCTTGGGGCCAATGCCGGGCACCTTGGTGAAGGCCTTGCCGTCCCCTGAATGCGCGGCGACGCGGATCGCCTCGGGTTCGTGGACGGCGAGGACGGCCAGGGCCAGCCGGGGACCGACGCCGCTCACACTGAGCAGGACATCAAAGACCTCACGTTCGTCGTCACTGCCAAAGCCGAAGAGGGTCAGCGAGTCTTCCCGGACGATCAGGGAGGTAAACAGCTTGCCTTCCTCGCCGACCCGGAGTTTGCTGAGGGTTTGCGGCGTGGCGTTGACGCTCATGCCGGCGCCGTTGAGGTCGATCACTGCCGAGGACAGGCCAACGTGCGCTACGGTTCCGCGGAGAAAACTGATCAAGGCCTGGCTCCTGGGTTTTCAGCCGGACTTCCGGCTGGTGCTGGTTCAGCCAGTGTTAACCGGCCGGACCCGCGATCCGAACATATCTACGAATACCCTACCAAGCAGTGCGTCGGGACGGCGGGACATTCACCGCGCCCGGCGCGCTTTGGCTTCCGCCGCTGCCCAGGCGCGCTGGGCGGGGGTCAGCGACTGGCTTCCGGGGCCCGTTGTGGCTACCGCCGCACCGCTGCCGGCCCGCCACGCGTGCGTGATGGCCAGGGCCAATGCGTCGGCGGCGTCGGCCGGCCGCGGCGGGGCGTCCAGCCGGAGGATCTTGGTGACGAGTTTGGTGACGGCGTCCTTGTTGGATGTGCCGCTGCCGGTCACTGCCGCTTTGACTTCCGACGGCGTGTGCAGCGCCACCGGGATGCCCCGGCGCGCCGCCGCGGCGATCACCACCCCGGACGCCTGCGCCACGCCCATCACGGTGCTGACATTGAGCTGGGAAAACACCCGTTCGACGGCGAGGACGTGCGGCTCGTGCTTATCCAGCCATTCGTCGATGGACGTGGCGATGACCAGAAGACGCTGGTCCAGGCTCTCGTCCGGGGACGTGCCGACGACGCCGAAGGCCACCATCGTGGCGCGGCGGTTTTTTTCCACGTCCACGACGCCGATGCCGCAGCGGGTCAGGCCCGGATCGACGCCGAGGACGCGGAGGGTCACTCGGCTTCCAGCGCTGCCTGTACTTCGTCGCTGAGGTCGGCGTTGCTGTAGACGTTCTGCACGTCGTCGAGCTCTTCCAGCGCGTCCACCAGCTTCATGAACTTCTTGGCGGCGTCCACGTCCAGCGGCACCTGCATCGAGGGCACGAACTCGGCCTCGTCGGTGTCGTACTCGATCCCGGCTTCCTTCAGCGCATCGCGGATGGCCTGGAGGTCGGTCGGTTCGGAGTGGATTTCAAAAGTCTCGCCGTTGTCCTTGACTTCCTCGGCCCCTGCCTCGAGGACGGCCATCAGGACGTCGTCTTCGGTCAGGCCGTTCTTCGGCAGCGACACAACACCCTTGCGGGAAAACAGGTAACTGACCGACCCGGGATCGGCGATGGTGCCGCCGTTGCGGGAGATGGCCAAGCGGACCTCGGAGGCCGCGCGGTTCTTATTGTCCGTGAGGCACTCGATGAGCAGGGCCGAGCCCTGGGGTCCGCGGCACTCGTACATGATTTCGGTGTAGTCGACTACCTCGCCGGTGAGCCCGGCGCCGCGCTTGATGGCGCGGTCGATGTTGTCAGCCGGAACCGAGGTTTTTTTGGCTTTGGTGACGGCGAGCTCGAGGCCGGGGTTGCCGGAGAGGTCCGGTCCGCCCATCCGCGCGGCAACTTCGATGTTCTTGATCAGCTTGGCGAACGACTTGGCCCTGCGGCTGTCAAGGATGGCCTTTTTGTGCTTGGTCGTCGCCCATTTGGAGTGGCCTGACATGCTTTACGCTTCTCCTCTGATCATTCGAATAAACAGTTCATGCACGCGCTTCTCCCCCGTCACTTCCGGGTGGAAGGAGGTGGCCAGCAGCTTGCCGGAACGCACTGCAACAATTCTAGCTGTCCCGTCGAGGGATTCCGGGTGGCCGGCCTTCGACGGTTCCACCTTCGCTAGAACTTCGACGGCGGGGCCGACGCGCTCCACCCAGGGGCCGCGGATGAAGACGGCGTGCACGGGGGCCACGCCGGATTCATCGGCACTGAACTCCAGCCCCGCAAATTCAAGGTCGGTTTCGAAGGACTCGCGCTGCCGGCCAAAGGCGTTGCGGCGGACAGTGATGTCAAGGCCGCCGAAGGTCTGCTGCGGGTTGCCGGCGAGGTCGGTCGCGGGGTCCGCGATCTCATCGGCCAGCAGGATCATGCCCGCGCAGGAGCCATAGACGGGAAGCCCGGACCGGATGCGGTCACGGAGGGGG
>NZ_JBFTNO010000082.1:0-11918 GCF_056397525.1 Arthrobacter sp. 05L45_2
CACACCGGACACTCCCACACCGTCCAGGGGCACCCCGACCCCACGCCCCGCGAACTCGCTGCCCGGAGGAAAGCCAACTGGATCCTGGCGGCCGTCCTGGTCCCGCTGACCCTGCTGACCGCCGTCRCCATGGTCCTGCTCTGGCCCTCGGGCGGCAAGGAGGGCCTGAAGCTGTCGAGCCCCTACGCGGCGGCCCCCGGCGTCAGCTTCGACACCGGGGTCATCCGGAGCGTCGTCGTCGGCGACTGTATGGACAACGCCGCACAGCCCGGCGCGGCCGCCGGCACCACGCCGGCGCCGGCCTCCCAGTGCACCTTTGCCTACACCGAGCCGGACAAGGGCGGCAACCAGGTCAAAGTTGTGATCAACCCCGACGTCGCCAAGTCGCACGGCGTTAAGGTCGGCGACAACATCCGCTACCTCAACCTCTCGAAGGCCCAGGGCGCCGCAGCCGGAGGGTCGCCCGCCTATGTATTCGTTGACTTCGTCCGTACGCTGCCGATCATCCTGCTCGCCGTCCTCTACGCCGTCGTCGTCATCGCAGTGGCTCGCTGGCGCGGGCTGCGCGCCCTGATCGGCCTGGCCGGCGCCTACGCCGTACTGGTCGCGTTTATCCTTCCCGGCCTGGTGGAAGGCAAACCGCCCCTGCTGCTGGCCCTGGTCGGATCGACGGTGATTATGATCGGGGTGCTGTATTTCGCCCACGGATTCACCGCCCGGACCTCGACGGCGCTGCTGGGCACCATGTTCGGCCTGGGCATCACCGCGGCGCTCGCGGCCTGGGCCACGGACGCGGCGAACCTGGCCGGCGTCGGCAACCACGACGCCGCCACCCTCGCCAACGTCTCCGACCACATCTCGATCTCCGGGATCATCCTGTGCGGCCTGATCATCTCGGGCCTGGGCGTGCTCAACGACGTCACCATCACCCAGTCCTCCGCGGTGTGGGAGCTGTGGGAGATCGCGCCCGGAACCTCGGCCCGGAAACTGTTCGCCGCGGCCATGCGCATCGGCCGGGACCACATCGCCTCCACGGTCTACACCATCGCCTTCGCCTACGCGGGCGCAGCCCTGCCGATCCTGATTATCGTGATGCTCTACGAGCGCCCGCTCGGCGACGCCCTGACCAGCGCCGAACTTTCCGAGGAAGTCATCCGCACGCTCGTCGGATCCATCGGGCTGGTCCTGGCAATTCCGGTCACCACGCTGATCGCCGTCCTCGTGGTCAAGGCCACCGGACTGAAGGGCGGAACGGCGGTCGACGCCGGCCGGGCGGCTCCCGCCGCCGCCGCCGGTCTGGGCAGGGAGCACGAGGCTGAGCCGCTCGGGGACGCGCGCGGGGAGCGTGAGCCGGTCGGTGTGGCGGACAGCGGTGCTGAGAGCCGCCGTCGTGGCCGGCGTGCGGCCTTGCCCGGCTGAGGACCGACGGCGGCCTGACGGGCCGCGATTTCCACATAGCCTGGCCGGATCCCGTCGATTTGCCCGTCTTTGAGACAATGGTCGGGTGACTGTTGTAGCAACCCCTCCCGCCCCCAAGCTGGAATTGCCGCCCCTGAAGCTGGGCCCCATCACGGTGGACACCCCCGTGATCCTGGCCCCGATGGCGGGCATTACCAACTCCGCCTTCCGCAGGCTCTGCCGGGAATACGGCGGCGGTTTGTACGTGGCTGAAATGGTGACCTCCCGCGCCCTCGTGGAGCGCACCCCGGAGTCGCTGCGCATTATTTCGCACGACGAGGACGAGAAAGTCCGTTCCGTCCAGCTCTACGGCGTGGATCCCGTGACGGTCGGCCAGGCCGTCCGGATGCTGGTGGAGGAGGACCGCGCGGACCACATTGACCTGAACTTTGGCTGCCCGGTGCCCAAGGTGACCCGGCGCGGCGGCGGTTCCGCGCTGCCCTGGAAGACGGACCTCTTCACCTCGATCGTGCAGACCGCGGTGAAGGAAGCGTCCAAGGGCAACATCCCGCTGACCATCAAGATGCGTAAAGGCATTGACGATGACCACCTCACCTACCTCGACGCCGGCCGCATCGCCCGCGACGCCGGCGTGGCCGCCGTCGCCCTGCACGGCCGCACCGCCGCGCAGTTCTACTCCGGCAAGGCCGACTGGTCCGCCATTGCCCGCCTGCGCGAAGCCCTCCCGGACATTCCGGTCCTCGGCAACGGCGACATCTGGTCCGCGGAGGACGCGGTCCGGATGGTGCGCGAGACCGGGGTGGACGGCGTCGTCGTGGGCCGCGGCTGCCAGGGCCGCCCGTGGCTGTTCGGCGACCTGATGGCAGCCTTCGAGGGGAGCGACGTCCGCCACACCCCGGCCCTCCGCCAAGTGGCCGAAAGCATCTACCGGCACGCCGAGCTGATGGTCGAGACCTTCGGCGACGAGGGCAAGGCCCTCCGCGAGATCCGCAAGCACATGGCCTGGTACCTCAAGGGCTACGTGGTGGGCAGCGAGCTGCGGAACCGGCTGGCACTCGTGACCAGCCTCGAGGTCCTCCGCAGCACCCTCGACGAACTCGACCTCGACTCGCCGTACCCGGGCGCCGACGCCGAGGGCCCGCGCGGCCGCGCCGGCTCGCCCAAGAAACCGGCCCTGCCCAAGGACTGGCTGCTCAACCGGAGCCTCGATGCCGAGCAGTCCCACGAGATCTCCTTCGCCGAACTGGACGTCTCCGGTGGCTGAGACCCGGACAACCGCGCCCGTACTCGATGGCTACGTGGACCGCGACTGCGCCCGCTGGGTCGAGGAACCGCCCAAGAGCACCTACCGCTCCGACTTCGAACGCGACCGCGCCCGGGTGCTGCACTCCTCGGCGCTGCGCCGGCTCGGGGCCAAAACCCAGGTGGTCGCCCCGGACACTGACGACTTCGTCCGCACCCGGCTCACCCACAGCCTCGAGGTGGCCCAGGTGGGTCGCGAGCTCGGCCGTGCCCTGGGCTGCGACCCGGACGTTGTGGACACCGCCTGCCTGAGCCACGACCTCGGCCACCCGCCCTTCGGGCACAACGGGGAGTCGGCCCTGAACGAGGTCGCGCACGCCATCGGCGGCTTCGAAGGCAACGCCCAGACGCTGCGCCTGCTGACCAGGCTCGAACCCAAGGTCCTCGCCCCGGACGGCCGGCCCGCCGGCCTGAACCTGACCAGGGCCAGCCTGGACGCCGCAGCCAAGTACCCGTGGTCCGCCGAGGACGCCCCGGTCATCCACGGCCAGCGCACCAGCAAGTTCGGCGCCTATGAGGACGACCTGCCGATCTTCGAATGGATCCGCGAGGGCGCTCCGGAACGCCGCTCCTGCCTTGAGGCCCAGGTCATGGACCTCGCCGACGACATCTCCTACTCCGTGCACGACGTCGAGGACGCGATCGTCGCCGGGCATTTCCAGCTGCGCTGGATGGACAACCCGGACCACCGGGCACGGGTGGTGGGCTACGCCAAGCAGTGGTACCTGCCGCACAACGACCCCGCGGCCATTGACGCCGCCCTGGCGCGGCTGGAATCCACCAGTGTCTGGGTGCGGGAGGCCGACGGTAGCCGCAAGTCCATGGCGGCCCTGAAGGACATGACCAGCCAGCTGATTGGCCGGTTCTGCCAGAGCGCGCTGGAGACCACCCGTGCCGTCTACGGTCCCGAGAACCTGACCCGCTACAACGCCGAACTCATCGTCCCGGACGAGACCGTGATGGAAATCGCCGTGATGAAGGGCCTGGCCACCACCTTCGTGATGACCACCGAGCACCGGCAGCCCATCTACGAACGGCAGCGCGAAGTGCTGCACGCGCTCGTGACCGCCCTGAACGCCAGCGGCGACCGGCACCTGGAACCGATGTTCGCCGCCGACTGGAGGGCCGCGGAGGACGACGGCGCGCGGCTGCGGGTCGTGATCGACCAGGTCGCCTCACTGACCGACGGCTCCGCGCTGGCCATGTACGAACGGCTTGTCGGCAGCCTCCCGTCGCTGTGGTGACGGGCACCGGTGACGGCGCTCATAGGCGGCCCACCGGCGTCGCACCCGGGTACTAGGATGGCACTGTGGCCGGCCTGATCAAACGTGAAGATATCGACGAGGTACGCCAGCGTACAGACATCAAGGAAGTCGTCGACGGCTATGTGACCCTCAAGGGCGCCGGGCTGGGTTCCTTCAAGGGGCTGTGTCCCTTCCACGACGAGCGGTCGCCCTCGTTCACCGTGCGTCCGCAGGTGGGCCGCTACCACTGCTTCGGTTGCGGCGAAGACGGCGACGTCATCTCGTTCGTGCAAAAACTGGACCACACATCCTTCCACGAAGCCGTGGAAAAGCTCGCCGCCAGGATCGGCTACGAACTGCGTTACGAGGACGGCGGGTCCGGGCCCAACCGTGAGGAAATCGGCCGCCGCCAGCGACTGCTCGACGCGCACAAAATTGCGGACGAATTCTTCCGCGCCCAACTGCTGACCCCCGGCGCCACGGAGGGCCGGAACTTCCTCTACGGCCGCGGCTTCGACCGCGCCGCCGCCGAACAGTTCGGTGTCGGCTACGCCCCACAGGGCTGGGACTCGCTGCTCAAACACCTCCGCGGCCGCGGCTATACCGACGCGGAACTCAAACTCACCGGCATGTTCTCCGAGGGCGGCCGGGGCATCTACGACCGTTTCCGCGGCCGGCTGATCTGGCCCATCCGCGACATCGCCGGAGACACCATCGGGTTCGGCGCACGCAAGCTGTACGAGGACGACCAGGGCCCCAAGTACCTCAACACACCGGAAACCGCGCTCTATAAGAAATCCCAGGTCCTCTACGGCATCGACCTCGCCAAACGGAATATTGCCAAGGACCGCCAGCTCGTGGTGGTGGAGGGTTACACCGACGTGATGGCCTGCCACCTGGCCGGAGTCACGACGGCGGTGGCCACCTGCGGGACCGCCTTCGGCACCGAACACATCAAGATCGCCCGCCGGCTGCTGTCCGACGACGGCAGCGGGGGAGAGGTCATCTTCACGTTCGACGGCGACGCCGCCGGCCAGAAGGCGGCCCTGCGCGCGTTCGAAGAGGACCAGCGCTTTGTGGCCCAGACCTATGTCGCCGTGGAGCCCGGCGGTTCGGACCCCTGTGAGCTGCGCCAGGCCAAGGGCGACTCCGCCGTCCGGGACCTGATCAACACCCGCCGTCCACTGTTCGAATTCGCGATCCGCGCCGCGCTCAAGCGGCACAACCTGGACACCGTCGAGGGCAGGATCGCCGCGCTGCGTGAATCCGCCCCCGTGGTCGCGCAGATCCGCGACGCCGGCATCCGCCCCGCCTACGCCCGCGAACTGGCCGGCTGGCTGGGTATGCCGGTCGAGGAAGTCAGCCGCGCCGTGGGCGCTGCAGCCAAACGCCAGGCCCAGGGCCCGTCCGGAGGCGCGGGGCAGGCATACGGCCAGAACCCTGGTCCGAACTCCGGCCAGAACCCGGGTCAGTACGCGGGCCGCCCTGGCGGCACGGGCCCCGGTTCGGCGCCCGGCCTGGCGCCGCTGCCGCCGTCGGCCGCGCTTCCTGCCTTCAACCGGCCGGACCCGCGGGACCCCGTCGCCGCGATGGAACGCCAGGCCCTTGAGGTCGTCCTGCAGGAGCCTGCCATCCTTGAGGGTGCAACGTGGGAGCGCTTCTCGGAGGCCCGGTTCTCCACGCCGGCCTACCTGGCCATCCACGAGGCCATCCGCGCCACCGGCCCGGGAGCCATCGGCGACCCCGCCCGGTGGGTGGAGCTGCTGCTGCAGGAAGTGCCGGAGCCGTTGCGGCCCCTCGTGTCTGAACTCGCCGTCGTGCCCCTGCCGGCAAGTACGGCCGAGGCTGTCCAGCGGTACTGCCGCGATATTCTTGCCCGGCTGTTCGAGCTCCAGATCACCCGCGTCAAGGCGGACAAGATGGGCCAGCTCCAGCGCCTGGACGCCTCGGCGGACCCAGAGGCGTTCCAGCGACTGAACCGTGAACTCATGGAACTGGAGATGCAGCGGCGCTCGCTTCGGATGGACGGGTGAGCCCGCCGCGTTGACGCTGGTGCTTGCCCGTGCCGGTTTGGGGCCGATGCCGGTGGGCGGCGGGGCAGTCCGGTGGGGATCGGGCGGGGTCAATTTCGCTTCCCGGCAGGGTGTTTGCTAGGCTTATATCCGCTTCATTCCTCCTTAGCTCAATTGGCAGAGCATTCGACTGTTAATCGAAGGGTTGCTGGTTCAAGTCCAGCAGGAGGAGCGGACAGGCTCCGCGGCCGGTGAATAACCGGCTGCGGGGCCTTTTTTCTTGGCTTGGACTTTGGCCGGGCTGCCAGCCGGGACGCAGGTGCGGCTCGTGGGGCGGTGTCTCAGACAAAGAACATTTCGACCTGTAGGAAGCGCTCCGCCTCGGCGACGGCGGCCTGGAAGGCTTCGTCCTCGGTGGGGGACTGGCGGGGTTCACGTGGATGCCACTCGTGGGCCGAGGAGTGCACCCGGGTGAAGCCACCCCGCGGCGGCGCGTAGAAAATGCCAAAGCGCTGTACGGGCCACTCCCTGGATGTCTCGGGCGCCACCAGGAGGGCCGAGTCGTACGCCGGGTTGTACCACTGTGCAATGGGCCGGCGCCGGTCGTCGGTGAACAACCCGGCCGCGTAGAGGGCCGCCGACTGGGGACTGGTCTGCGAGCACAGCCGGTCCCACCACAGAGGCAGAATACCGTCGTCGCACCGCTGCCACGTGGCCGGAAGGGGAGGCGGGTCCTGCCAGTCAGGCACACAACAACTTTATCGCCAGCCGCAGGCCGGGAACAGGGTAGCCCGACCCACCCGGAGTGTGGACATGTCCTGTTTCCGAGGCCACGGATGGACATGCCCCGTTTCCGAGGCCCCGGATGGACATGTCCGTTCGCGGGGCTAGCGGTTGGACATATTCGGATTATGTCCAGTGCTGGGAGCCGGGGGTGAGCATGTCCATCCGGCTGAGGGAGCATGTCCTGTCTCCAAGTTCAAGGATGGACATGTGCGTCGGAGAAGGGCGGCCGATGGGCATGTCCATTCGCGGGAGTGGGCATGTCGTGTGGCCGCGGTTAGGGATGGACATGTTGGTTCGTGGAGACCACCGATGGGCATGTCCATCCCTGGGGTCGGCAGGTGGGAGTGCCGGACGGGCTCGGGCTAGTGGATTGAGGGCACTGTCCGGGGCCGGACGATGAACCAGAGGGACCCGGCGGCCAGCAGGATGCAGCACGCCTGGACGGCTCCCATCGGGGTCGCCGAGCGGAGGCCCAGCCAGCCGACCACCGGAGAGATGATGCCGGCCATGAGGAAGGTCGCGGCCCCCAGGAGGGATGCCGCCGTGCCGGCCTGTGCGCCGTGCTTGGCCAGTGCCAGGACCTGCACACAGGGGAACGTGAACCCGGTCCCCAGGATGTACAGCCAGAGCGGGACCATGACCCCCCACAGGCCGAAGCCGAGCCGGTCGAAGACCACGATCAGTATCGCCATCGTGAACATCCAGGCCGTCGAGCAGGCCAGGATCCACTGCGGCGGGACGCGCTTGATCAGGCGTGAACTGGTCTGCACACCGGCAACGATGCCCAGCGAATTGATCCCGAACAGCAGGCCGTACTGCTGCGGGGAGAACCCGAACAGCCCCTGGAACAGGAACGGCGACGCCGACAGGTACGTAAAGAGGCCGCCGAAGTTCAAACCGCCCAGCAACAACAGGCCCACGAAGATCCGGTCGGCAAATAGGACGCCGTAACGCTGGCGGGCAGTCATTCCGGTGGTGCCCCGAAGTTCGCGCGGAAGGGTTTCACGGACCACAAACAGCGCCGCGATGATCACGCAGGTCCCGTAGCCGGCAAGGAAGAAGAAGATCCCAGGCCACGGCATCAGTAGCAACAGTTGGGAGCCAATGACCRGCGCGAGGATGGGGGCCAGTCCGTTGACCAGCGCCATGCGCGAAAACATCCGGACCATSGCGTAGCCGCTGAAGAGGTCCCGSACCATYGCCATSGCCACCACGCCGCCGCCGGCGGCTCCGATGCCCATGAGGACTCGGAACAGGCCGAGGGTGCCGATATCAGTGGACAGCGCGGCGCCGAGGGAAGCTCCGATGTGCACCGCGGTGGCCAGAATCAGCGGCAGCCGGCGGCCGAACTTGTCGCTGAGCGGACCCACCACCAGTTGGCCGAGGGCGAAGCCGACGGTGGTGCCCGTCAGGGTCAGCTGCACCGCGGCCTCGGTGACTCCGAGGCTCGCCTCCAGGGCGGGAAACGCCGGCAGGTAGAGGTCCACCGTGAACGGACCAAGGGCGGTGAGGGCGCCAAGCATCAGGATGTACAGGAGCTTGCGACGGCGGCTCAGGGAATCGCCCGGATTGGTGGGTGTATGCACAGTGGTCAATCCTAGGGCCGCTCCGGGCAAGCCACGCCGAAGGCCGCGCTCCGGCTGCGCCGAGGCCGGGCCCGGCGTAGCCGCATCGCGTCCCGCCGCCGCCCCAACGCTCGCCACCCCACCGCTTCCCGCGCGCCACGGCGGCCCGCCCGGCCGCCTGCGGGGCGCCGTCGGGAGCCTGAATGGTAGTTTTGACACCTGGGAGTGCGTGAAGCTGCGCAGACCCCGCAATCCAGCGGAAGCGGAATCACTGATGGAACCAGTTAGGCGGAACCGATGAGCGGACGGCACACCGGCACTACAGGCGGCGGGCTGCGTCTCTCCGCGCTGCCCAAGACCCTGAAACTGATCTTCAAGCTGGCGCCACGGCAGCTCAATGACGAGATCGCCTTCGCCAAGGCCGAGCTCAAACGCAAAGGCATCCAGGTGGGCGTCGCCGCGGCCTTCTTCGCCGTCGCCCTCATCTTTGTCGCATTCCTGGTCATCGGGCTCATCGTGGCCGCCATCATGGGCCTCGCCACGATCATGCCCGCCTGGCTCGCCGCCCTGTTGGTCTGCGCCGCTTTCCTGGTGATCGCCCTGATTGTGGGCCTCATCGGCTACTCCCGGTTCAAGAAGGCCATGCCGCTGCTCCCGGAGGAGACCATCCGCGGCCTGAAGTACGATCTCGGCATCGCCAAGGAAGGCTCCTCGTTCGACGCCGCCCTCCTGGACCCCAAGTCTCCGCAGGCCAAGGCCGCGAAGGCTGAAAAGGAAGCGGCCGCAGCCAAGGCCAAGGCCGAAAAGGAAGCCAAGAAGGCAGCCGAGCAGCCCGATCTGGGTCCGGCCCCGACCGAAGCCGATCTGCGCCGCCGCCTCGACCAGCGCCGCCAGCACCTCACCGGGGTCCGCGACGAGCTGGG
Source organism: Arthrobacter sp. 05L45_2 (assembly GCF_056397525.1). Classification (NCBI taxonomy): domain Bacteria; kingdom Bacillati; phylum Actinomycetota; class Actinomycetes; order Micrococcales; family Micrococcaceae; genus Arthrobacter; species Arthrobacter sp. 05L45_2. The sequence continues at coordinate 9,252 of NZ_JBFTNO010000082.1, forward strand.
CCAGGAACTGGACGTGAAGACGCAGGCCCAGGCACTCCTTGCCGCCACCCAGCACCGGCTCGGAGAAGGTAAAGAGCTCGTCGATGACAAGGTCTCCGGCTTCCGCGCCCAGGTCAAGGCCACCCAGGCGAAGGCACGCGACACCGCAGGCACCCCGGCCGGGGAGACCGGACCCGCGGCCGAACTCAGCAAGCGCTGGAAGCCGCTGGCCGCCCTCGCGGCGTCGTCGGCAGCCCTTGTGTTCCTGCTTCGCCGACTCCTCAAGGGCTAGGCGCTGCCCTGAACTCCGACACTAACTCGTTGCCGGCTGTGGGAAGGGGGRACAGATGAAGTTCATCGGCGCTGGCGCACGCCCCGGGCAGCCCGAGATCCACCACGACGCGGTCTTCACCCTTCCCAACCTGCTGACAGTGGTGCGCTTCCTCGGCGTGCCGCTGTTCATCTGGCTGGTGCTGGCCAAACAGGAGTACGGCATCGCAGCATTGGTCCTGGCCGTGATGGGCAGCACCGACTGGGTAGACGGGTACATCGCCCGTCGCTTCAACCAGATGTCCAAGCTCGGGCGCATCATGGACCCCATCGCGGACCGGTTGTCCCTGATCGCTGTGGCGGTCACGCTGGTGATCGCCGGCGTCGTCGAATGGTGGTACCTGACCGCTCTCCTGGTCCCGGACATGGTGCTGCTCGTCATCTCCCTCTTCTACTTCCACAGCCACCCGGATCTGCCCGTGAGCCGGATCGGCAAAATGCGGACGGGCCTGCTGCTGCTCGGCACGCCGCTGCTGGTGCTGTCCAAGCTGCCCATCCCCGGGACCGGCGCCTATTTCCTGGCGGCGTGGATCTGCCTTGGCCTCGGCCTGGTGGGGCACTGGATTGCGGCGTACAACTACTTTTGGGCGATCATCCGCAAGGGCCGGAGCCGCAAAGCCGGAGTCGCCGCGGGGGATTCCTCCGGTAACGCTGCCGGCGGGACCGACGACGGCGGTTTGCGCTGATGGTCTGGCTTGCGGTTGTGCTGGCGGTACTTGGCGCCTTTTTCCTGGCATTTGGTGCCCAGCGCCAGGGCAGCGCCGTCAAAGCCGACACCGGCGGCCTCGCCCTCAGCTCCCACGGTTTTTTCCGCCTGCTCCGTAACCCGCGCTGGGTCCTGGGCTTGTTGCTCCTGTGCACCGGAACGGCGATGAACGCCGTCGCCCTCGTGTCCGCACCGCTGACTGTGGTCCAGCCGATCGGGGCGATAGCCCTGGTCATCACCACCGTCATCAACGCCAAGGACCAGGGACTCAGCATGAACCGGGCCACAGTGGTGGCCATCAGCGCCTGTGTGACCGGCTCCGCCCTCTTTGTGGTGCTGGCCGTCAATGTCACGCAGGAAAACCACCACGTCAGCGCCACGGATGAACTCACCATCGTGCTCCTGCTCGCATTGGCTGTGGGCCTTTTCGGAACACTGGCCGTACTCTTCAAACACCGGATGAGCGCCTTCGTCTACATCCTCGGAGCCGGTGTGCTGTTCGGCTTCGTTGCCGTCCTGACGCGCATTATCGGCAAGCACCTGCTCGACCCCAACGGGCAGTTCCTGCTCAACGTCCAGTGGTACACCCTGGTGGCCATCCTCGCAGCCGGCGGCCTGGGATCCTGGTTTGTGCAGAGTGCCTACTCCGGCGGGCCGCCGGACCTGGTGATTGCGGGCCTGACCGTCATCGACCCGATCATCGGCATCGCGATCGGCATCGTGATCCTGGGCGAACTGCGCTCCGACGTCCACGCCGTGACGGCGATTGCCATGGGCGCGGCCGCTCTCCTTGCTATCGTGGGAGTGATCGCCCTTTCCCGGCACCACCCCGAGGTCACCAAGCGCAAGAAGGACGCGCGCAAGGCCGCGGGTCGGCTGTCCTAGGGGCGGCGCCACAGACTTCAGGCGCAGGCCCGGCGCCTGCACCGACGGCCAGCGGGCCTCACCAGCCCCGCTGACCGCCCCGTGACCACCAGGAGCCCTCCCCGTGACCATGCCCGTGAACGACCACCCCGACAAACCGCTGACCATCCTGATTGCGGCCGACACGTATCCGCCGGACGTCAACGGTGCCGCGCAGTTCGGCTACCGGCTGGCCAAGGGCATGACCGGCCGCGGGCACGACGTCCATGTCCTCGCCTGCCGCGCCAGCAAGGGAAAGAGCTACAGCGAGTTCCGCGACGAGGCCACCGTGCACCGCCTGCGCTCCCACTCCGTGCCGACCCACGAATACTTCCGGATCACGTTCCCATGGGAGATCAAGAAGGAAATCGGGCTGCTGTTTGACCGGATCCAGCCGGACGTAGTGCACATCCAGAGCCACTACATGATTGGCGAGCACGTCCTGTACGAGGCTGTCCGGCGCGGCATCCGCATTGTTGCGACCAACCACTTTATGCCGGAGAACCTGAACCCGTTCCTGCCCTTCCCGCAGTGGTTCAAGGACATCGTGGGCCGCGTCTCCTGGCGGGACATGGGCAAGGTGATGGGCCAGGCCGACGTCGTCACGACCCCGACGCCGCTCGCCGCCAAAGCCATGCACCAGCACGCCTTCCTCCGCAAGGTCCTGCCGCTGTCCAACGGAATCGATGCCGCGGCGTACGAGCTGCTGCCCGGCGAGGAGGCAACCAGGCACTCCAGCCCCACTGTCC
>NZ_JBFTNO010000083.1:0-11846 GCF_056397525.1 Arthrobacter sp. 05L45_2
CGCCGGCCCCGAGGACTGCCCCCAAAATTGGGGTGCGTTCGGGGCAACGACGGCGGCCGCTCCGGTCAGTGCGGCGACCGCGACGGGCACCGCGAACAGGAGTGTTTTGCGTCGTGCGGATGGTTTCAAGAGGCTGATCCTGCAGGTGGAAGGCGGATGTAAGCGTGAACTCCAGCCTAACAGGACCCCCCGTCGCGGCTGCCTGACGCGGCCTCCCGAAACGCCGCGGGTGAGCCCAAGCTGGCCGCCCCGTGCACCGGCCTGCGACTGGACCGCCTCTACCCCCCGGCCTTGACACGAGAGAAGTGAACCGGTTAAGTAGTCACTAACAAAACCGGTTCAGTGATGTGGATCACGACAGCAATGAGGCTCAGATGACAGTGACGATCAACGACGTGGCCCAGGCGGCCGGCGTCAGTAAAGGCGCTGTGTCCTACGCCCTCAACGGGCAGCCCGGCGTCAGCAAGGACACCAGGGACCGGATCCTCCGGGTCGCCAAGGAACTCGGCTGGACTCCGAACCTCCGCGCCAAGGGCCTGTCCTCGGCCAAGGCCTACGCGCTGGGCCTGGTGGTCGCCCGCGATCCCTCGCTGCTCGGCTCCGACCCCTTCTTCCCGGCGTTCATCGCCGGCATCGAAGCGGCCCTGGCAGAACACGAGTACGCCCTGGTCCTCAGCGTCGCCACGGAGCCGGGCGCCGAGGAACGCTGCTACCGGAAACTTGTCGACAACGGCCGGGTCGACGGCGTCATCCTCACCGACGTCCGCCAGGACGATTCCCGCATCGCCCTCATGCTCGAACTGAAGCTTCCCGCCGTGACGCTCAACCGGCCGGACGCGGCGTCGCCGTATCCCGCGGTATCAGTCGACGAATCCGCCGGCATCGCGGCCGCCGTGGAACACCTGGTGGGACTCGGCCACACTCGCATCGCCCACGTCGGCGGCGGCCAGGAATACATCCACGCCCGCAGCCGCCGCAAGGCATGGGAAGACGCACTGGCCGCCGCGGGCCTGCTCCCGGACCTGTTTTCTGCGGCCGACTTCACGGCAGCCGGCGGGGTCGCCGCCACCGCAGACCTGCTCGGCCGCACCGACCGTCCCACGGCCATTGTCTATGCCAACGACCTGATGGCGACGGCGGGCCAGTCCTACGCCCAGTCCCTGGGCCTCAGCATCCCGGGCGACCTGTCCATCACCGGCTACGACAACGCCGAGTTCACGCAGTACCTGAACCCGCCGCTAACCACCCTTGCCACGGACCCCATGCTCTGGGGGCGGGTGTCGGCCCAGGTTTTGCTGGACCAGCTTGCCGGCGCGCACCGGGTTGAAGACACCACCCTCCCGGCCCCCCGCCTGGTGGCCCGGGCCTCCACCGGCCCGGCCCCAGCCCGGACCGCCGGCGCCTTCCCCTAGCCACTTCCCCTTTTATTTCTCGCACATCCTCAATACCAAACCCCTTTCCACCCCTTCCAAGGAGTCGCAATGAAGCGCTTTACCACTGCCACGCGCGTACTGTCCGTGGCCGCCCTGACGATCATGGGCGCCGGCCTTGCAGCCTGCGGCGGCGGTGCCGGCGGCAGCTCGGCGTCGTCAGCCACCACCGCCAAGGGCCCGATCAAGATCTGGTACTCGAACAACGAGTTCGAGGTTAAGTGGGGTAAGGACATGGTGGCCTCGTGGAACGCCGCCCACCCGGACCAGAAGATCGACGCCCAGGAGATCCCGGCGGGCAAGAGTTCCGAGGAAGTCATCGGTGCCGCCATCACCGCCGGGAACGCTCCCTGCCTGGTCTTCAACACCGCCCCCGTGGCCGTGCCCCAGTTCCAGAAGCAGGGCGGCCTGGTCGCCCTGGACTCGTTCCCTGACGGCGCCCAGTACATCAAGGACCGCACCGGCGACCTCGCCGGCCAGTACAAGTCCGCGGACGGCAAGACCTACCAGATGCCGTGGAAGTCCAACCCCGTGGTCCTCTTCTACAACAAGGACCTCTTCAAGAAGGCCGGCCTGGATCCGGAGAAGCCCAAGCTGGCCACCCAGGACGAATTCCTGGACGCCGCCCGCACCATCGTGAAGTCCGGCGCCGCAGCCAAGGCCGTGTGGCCTTCCCCGGCCAGCGATTTCTTCCAGTCCTGGTTCGACTTCTACCCCTTCTACGCAGCCAACTCGCAGGGCACCCCGCTGGTCAAGGACGGCAAGGCCACCTTCGACAGCGACCAGGGTAAACAGGTCGCCACCATGTTCCAGACCCTTTACAAGGAGAACCTGGCCTCCAAGGAGGTCTACCAGGGCGATTCGTTCGCCGAGGGCAAGGCCGCGATGTCGCTGGCCGGCCCGTGGGCCATCGCCGCGTACAAGGACAAGGTCAACTGGGGCGCGGTCCCGGTTCCGGCAGCGCAGCCGCAGACTGACGGGGCCACGTTCTCCGACGCCAAGAACATCGGCATGTACTCCGCCTGCAAGAACCAGGGAACGGCCTGGGACGTCCTGAAGTTCGCCACCAGCAAGGAAGAGGACGCCAAGCTCCTCTCCGGAACCGGCCAGATGCCCATGCGCAAGGACCTGACCAGCGTCTACGCGGACTACTTCGCCAAGAACCCGCTGTACAAGCAGTTCGCCCAGCAGGCGGCCCGGACCGTTGAAGTTCCGAACGTGCCCAACTCGGTGGAGGTCTGGCAGACCTTCCGGGCGGCCTACGCCAAGTCCGTGATCTTCGGCAACGAAAGCATCGACGACTCCTTCAAGGGCGCAGCGGACAAAATCAACCAACTGGTAGCCCAGAAGTAGCGGTGAGCCCCATGTCACTTCGTTCCGTCCGCGGCGGGCCGCCCGCCGCGGGCCCGGCCGGGCGGACACCGGCCCCTCGGCCGGCGGCAAGGAAACGCCCGGGTTTCCTTGGGCGCCAGCCGCTGGGCCTGCTGTTCAGCGCCCCGTACGTTATCTACATCCTCGGCGTCCTGGCCTACCCGCTGGGGTACGCAGTGTACATCTCCTTCCACGACTTCTTCTTCACCGCCCCCGGGGTACAGGTGGACCGGCCGTTCGTGGGGCTGGATAACTACGTCACGGTCCTCTCGGACCCCGCCGTCCAGCGTTCCTTCGCGAACATCGGCGTTTTCCTGATCATCAACGTACCGCTGACCGTCGGGCTGTCCCTGGTCCTGGCCAACGCGCTCAACCGCGTCAGCAGGCTCAGGACCTTCTTCCGGGTCAGCTACTACGTCCCGTACGTCACGGCGAGCGTCGCCGTCGTGGGTGTCTGGCTCTTCCTGTTCCAGCAAAACGGCCTGGTCAACGGGCTGCTGGGGCCGCTGGCCCCGAACCCGTCATGGCTGACCAACTCCTGGCTCGCGATGCCCACCGTGGCGCTGTACGTGACGTGGAAGCAGCTGGGATTCTTCATCCTGCTGTACCTGGCCGCGCTGCAGAACATCCCGGATGAACTCTACGAGTCCGCGTCCGTGGACGGCGGAAACAAGTGGGTCCAGTTCTGGAACATCACCGTTCCGGGCGTCCGTCCGGCCAGCGTGCTGGTGACCCTGCTGGCCACCATCACCGGGGCGAACCTCTTCACCGAACCGTATCTGCTCACCGGCGGCGGCGGTCCGGACGGGGCCTCGGCGTCGCCGGTGTTCCTGATGTACCAGAAGGGCATCCTGCAGGGAAACCCCGACGTCGCCGCCGCACTCGGCGTCGTGCTGGTCATCGGTGTACTGCTTATCGCTCTGATCCAAAAACGCCTCGTGGGCGGAAAGGAGGACTGACAATGTCGACTCAGGACACTTCAACCGGCCAGGCCTCCGGGGTGGAGAAGCGCAGGAACCTCGGCGTGGGCAGCTTCGTGCTGCTCGCCGTCGGCGCCTTCGTCTTCCTCTTTCCCTTCTACTACATGTTCATCGGGTCCCTGCAGACCTCCCCCGACACGTCCGTGGGCGGTGCCTTCCCCAACCCGGGGAACATCACCGGAGAGAACTACACCAACATCAACAACTCCATCGACCTGCTCAGGGGCCTGGTCAATTCGGGGATATTCACCGGCGGTGTGATCTTCTTTACCGTCGTCTTCGGCCTGCTGGTGGGCTACGCCCTGGCGCAGATGCAGTTCCGCGGCAAGGGCCTGGTGTTCGGCATGATGCTGCTGGTCCAGATGATCCCGTTCCAGCTGCTCCTGATCCCCCTGTACGTCATGATCGTGCGGGACTACGGGCTCGCGGACACCTACATCGGCATGATCCTGCCGTTCGCGATCAACTCGACGGCGGTGTTTGTGTTCCGCCAGTACTTCCTGCAGCTGCCCTCGACGCTGTTCGAGGCCGCCCGCATCGACGGTGCGTCCGAGCTGCGGATCCTCTGGCAGATCGCCGTTCCCCTGGTCCGGCCCGCCATCGTCACGGCCGTGCTGCTGACTTTCATCGGCCCGTGGAATGAGTTCCTGTGGCCGTTCCTGGTCACCAAGGACCAGTCCCTCCAGCCGCTGGCCGTCTCACTCGCCAACTACATCTCCAACATCGCCGCGACGGCATCCAACCCGTTCGGCGCCATCCTGGCCGGCGCCTGCGTCCTGGCGGCCCCCGCCGTCGCGCTTTTCATCTTCTTCCAGCGCCAGTTCATTTCCACCAATATCGGTTCCAGCGTAAAGGGCTAATCCATGACCTCCCCCCAAACTTCCGCACTGCCCACCGTCCCGTTCACCCTCACCCGCGCCGGCGTCATTATGGCCCCGGAGCCCGGCAACGAGTTCGAGGCCGAAGGCGTCCTGAACCCGGCCAGCGGCCGGGGGCCCGACGGCGCCCTGTACCTCCTGCCCCGGCTCGTCGCCGAGGGCAACGTCTCCCGCGTGGGCTTGGCGAAGGTGACCATCGGCGACGACGGCGTGCCCACCGGCGTCGACCGCGAGGGCATTGTGCTCGCCCCCGACGAGGGCTGGGAACGCGGCACCAACAACGCCGGCACCGAGGACCCGCGCACCACGTGGGTTCCGGCGCTCGGCAAACACCTCATGACCTACGTGGCCTACGGTCCCCTGGGCCCGAGGCTGGCCTTCGCCGCCTCCAAGGACCTGCGCAGCTGGGAACGGCTGGGGCCGTGCCACTTCGGCTACCAGCCGGACCTGTCCATGGACCTGAACCTCTTCGCCAACAAGGACGCGGTCTTCTTCCCCGAACCCGTCAATGACCCCGACGGCGTCCCGTCCTTCGCGATGCTGCACCGGCCCATGTGGGATCTGGGATGGATCCGGGACGGCGAAGGCGAACACCTCCCGGCCGGCGTTACCGACAACCGGCCCGGCATCTGGATCTCCTACGTTCCGGTCGCCGAGGTGGAGCAGGACCTGCGCAACCTGGTCCACATGCGCAACCACCGCCAGGTTGCCCTGAGCGAGTTCGACTTCGAGGCCCTCAAGATCGGTGCCGGCCCCGCTCCCATCCGGGTGGACGAGGGCTGGCTGCTGATCCACCACGGCGTCTCCGGGGTGATGGCCAAATCGGACTTTGCCCAGCAGCAGAACGTGAACTACGTGGCCGCCGCCATGATCCTCGACGCCGAGGACCCCTCCAAGGTCATCGCCCGCAGCGACAAGCCCCTGCTCGCGCCGGAAACCGCTGAGGAGAAGGCCGGCATCGTCCCGAACGTTGTCTTCCCGACCGCCATCGAGAAAATCGGCGAGCAGCTGTTCGTCTTCTACGGCATGGCCGATTCAAAAATCGGCGTAGCCCGGCTGGACCGCGTCTAGAAACCGCCCCTTCGGACGCCTGCCCGCCCCGCCCCACCGCCCTAGGAGCCAGACATGACCCGCTTCACTGTTCACGCACGCCTGAGATGCGCCCCGATCGCAGTCGTCGCCTCCTTGTCCATGCTCCTGGCCGGGGTGGGGCCGGTTTCGGCGGCGCCGCAGGCCCCTGCCGCGCCGCAGACACCGGCCCCCGCGCCGCACGTCCCCTCCCCCGCCCGGCGGGCCCCGCTGACGAACTTGTCCCACCTGAACTTCCTGCTGGACACCGTTCCGCTCCGGGCGGTCGCGGGACACACCACGTACCAGATCGCCGACCGGCCCGCCGCGCAGGCGCCCTGGACGTACGCGAATAAAAACGCCGACGGCACCTACACCCGGGTTGGCGGTGGTACCAGGGACGCCGCCTCGGGCCATTGGAGCCAGGGCGCGTTCAACGCGGACGACATCGCCCGGACCGCCGTCGTGTACCTCCGCCACTGGCGGCAGACCGGGGACGCCTCCAGCCGGGAGCGCGCCTTCGAGGTGCTGCGTTCGCTGACGTACCTGCAGACCACCACCGGGCCCAACGCCGGTAACGTGGTCCTGTGGCAGCAGCCCGATGGGACACTCACGCCCAGCGCCACGCCTGCCGAACTCCCGGACCCCAGCGACTCGGCCGAGTCGTACTGGCTGGCCCGGACGGTGTGGGCGCTCGGTGAAGGCTACGCCGCGTTCAAGTCGGCCGATCCCCAGTTCGCTGCCTTCCTGCAGGCCCGGCTGAAGCTCGCCGTCACCTCCCTGGCCGGTCAGTCACTGGCCAAGTACGGGCGCTACGACGTCGCCGACGGCGCCAGGGTTCCGGCCTGGCTGATCACCGGCGGYGCGGACGCCTCCGCGGAAGCCGTGCTGGGGCTCACCGCCTACACACGGGCAGCCCCCGACGACGGCGCGGCGGCCGGTGCGCTGGCCAAACTCACCGAGGGCATCGCAGCGATGTCCGCCGGATCCGCCGGGCAGTGGCCCTTCGGGGCGATACTGCCCTGGAACCAGTCCCGGACCCTGTGGCACGCCTGGGGCGGCATGACGGCGGCCGCCGTCGCCGACGCGTCAAAGCAGCTCAAGCGTCCCGACCTCCTGGCCGCGGCGGTGCGCGACTCCGCACAGTTCACCCCGCAACTGCTGGCCGCGGGCGGACCGGACAACGCCTGGAGCCCGGTCCCGGGCGAGGCGCAGATCGCCTACGGCGTGGACTCGCGGATCGAAGGACTGGTGGCAACTGCCAAAGCAGCTGACGCACCCGGCCTAATCGACGTTGCCGCCGTCGCGGCCGGCTGGTACTTCGGCGCCAACCGCAGCGGGAAGCCCGCCTATGACCCGGCGACGGGCACCGCAATCGACGGCATCGAAACCGACGGCCGCATCAACCCCAACTCCGGCGCGGAATCCACCATCCATACCCTGCTGTCCATGCTCACCCTGGACGCCCGCCCGGCGCTCAAAGCCAAGGCCCTGGGGATCAGCCGCACCACCGGCACGGACGGCCTCCGGGTAGCCGAAGCCGAATCCGGAACCGTCACGGGCGGCACGGTGGTGAAACCGGCCTCCTCATGGACCGGCGAGGCCAACTGGTCCGCCGGCGCCTACGTCGCCCTGAACCCCGGCGGCTCGGTGGTCATCCCCGTTTCCGCATCCCAGCAGGCACGCAACGTCTACGCCGTGGTCAATCAGCGCCCCGCACCGTCCGGCACCGCCTCCTGGAAGGCCCGCGGAACAGTCCTGGGCAGCACGGCCAACGGAGGGGCCGGTGCGCAGGGCATTACAGCGGCCCCCGGCATCCTCTTCCCGTTCGCCCTCGGCCGGCCCCTGCCGGCCGGGGCGACCAGCGTCACCGGAACAACCGGAGGCGACGCCGCGATCGACGCGGTCCTGCTGCAGCCCCTGGTCTCCACGGTCTCCGTAGCTGGCCCGGCGGGTGACTCCACGCTGTACATCAGCGCCGCCCCGCAAAGCACCACCCGGCGCGTGCCCGTGCCCAGGGGCTTCCACCTGCAGCAGGAGGCCTTCGACGCGACCGGCTGGCCTGTCAGCCCCGCCCCGGACCGGACCGGCGAAGACCGATCGGGCCGCATCACCGTGGCCCCCGGAGGGTTCACCTGGGTGAACCTGGTCCGGAACTGACACCTCACTCCTACAGGAAGAACCCCATGCAGAAGATCACCACCGAGGCCCTGCRCATCACCTATGAAGCCGCGCTCACGTTCAGCAACCCCCTGACCGACACGATCTCGACCGACCAGTTCTCGGCCGAGTATCCGGAGCATCCCGAATGGGCAATCGGCCCGTTCCGCAAGGACGATGCGCTGACCTTCCGCCAGGTCGAGGACTGGGAGGACCCCGTCGGCATCGGCTGGACCGCGGACTCCATCTTCAACCCCTCCCTCATGGAGCGCGACGGAAAGCTCTACCTTTTCTACCGGGCTTCTCCACGCAAGGAATCGGTCTCCAGCCGCATCGGCGTCGCCGTCTACGATCCGGCGGCCGGGTGGCTGGATAACCCCGCCAACCCTGTGGTGTACCCCACGCTGGATAACGAGATCCTCGGATGCGAAGACCCGAAGGTTTACCGGGCCAACGGCCGCTACTACATGTTCTATAACGGGATCTGGACGATCGACCGCTCCGAGGCGGACGCCGGCCAGGACCCCGAGGTGTATCCCCTGGGCGACGTCGGGTGCGACATCAACGTTGCMGTCTCGGATGACCTCATCCACTGGGAGAAGCTCGGGCTGGCAGTCCCCCACAAGGTTTCCCGGTTTTGGGCCAAGGGCGCCGTTATCCCCCGGAACGCCCGGGGTGAAGCGGTCAAGATCGACGGGCAGTACCTGATGTACCTGTCCGAGGGATGCGGCGGCACTACCCATGTGGGACGTTCCACCGACTTCGAGACCTGGACCTTTGAGCCGCAGGACTACCTGGACCTTGGCCCGCTGCAGGGCTCCCTGCACGAAGTGGCCTGCGCCATTGTCGATGAGGACAACGGCGCAGGCACCACCCTGGTCCTGGACTTCTTCTACGGCGACGCCTACGGGCAGTTCTCCGCGGCCCAGGCCCTCTACGACGTGCGGCAGCCCTTCACCCAGAAAGCCGTGCACCGGGGAGGTTCCCTGGCGTGGGGCGGCCTGCTCAAATTCGACGGGACCTGGATGTTTGCCCAGGGCTGGGATGCCCCGTCCGGTTCCCGGGAAATGTACTTCTACCGCGCCGTCCCCGGGAACAGGCCTAAGACCAGGGCTGGCGCGGCCTAGAACTCGGTCGTCCCCCGGAGCTGCCGCGGGCGTCCGTCCGGGTCGACGATGAAGCGGTTGATGGGATCGGCCCAGAGCCGTTGGAGCGCGGTTACCGGTTCCAGGACGTGGCGCCGTGCCTGTCCCGGCGGGCGGGCCGCGGTGTGGCCGGTCTGGTGCCAGCGGTCGAGGGCCGCTACTGCGCCATTCCAGAGCTCCAGTCCGCGCGCCGGATCCTGGAGCCGGGGATCGTCCTGGTCCATTCCCAGATGTTCGGCCCAAAGCTGGCACCGAAGCTTGTGCGCCAGGGAAACGGCCGGGGCGGGGCCGTCGTTTGCGTCAGGGCCGTTGGCCTGGCTGTCTTCAGGGCCTGCCTGTTCGCCGCTGGGCGTGGTGTCCACCACGGCGCAGGTGAGCTCACTGTCCGTGGTCCACGACCGGCGGTTGAAGTTATCCGAGCCGCAGGTAAACCAGGTGTCGTCGATGATGCAGATCTTGGCGTGGATGTAGATCGGTGTTCCCGCACTGTTCTCCAGGTCGAAGATGCCCACCCTGTCCGGCGCCGCCCGGCGCAGGGCACTGATGGCGCGGGCCTGCCCGATCCGCTTTGCCGGTCCTGCCACCGGGCCATCCGTATCGGGATACCGGGGCACGACGACGATGACTGTCAGGTCCGGGTTCCGGCGCAGGGCGGCGGCGATGCCTGCGGCAATCTCCGCGGACCACAAGTACTGGTCCTCGATGTAGATCAGCGAACGGGCGCGGGCGAAAGCCTTCGCGTAGGCGCGGGCAATACTGCGTTCCCCGGCCGGCGCGAAGGGCAACGGCGGGCGTTTCACGCCGTACGTGCGCAGCAGCTGCACGGCGTGCGGGCCCGCCGGCGGCGGCGGGGGTGCAGTCGCCGGCAGCGGTCCAGGGTGGCGCGGCATCCGGGCCAGGCGCTGCAGCAGCATCCGGTAGGGGGTGTGCCGGTCCAGAGGATGGGGGTCGTTCCACCGTTCGGCGAAGACCGCCAGCACGTCGGCCACCACCGGGCCCCGCAGTTCCAGGGCGGCATCGTGCCAGGGCGGCCGCTTCCCGTACCGGGCATCCATGGTCACGGCCTGCGGGTCCCCTTTATGGCCGGCGTCGTCGCGGCGGCTGTGCGAGAGGTCCAGGCCACCCACAAAAGCAACATCCTTCGACGGGTCGTGGCGGCGTCGGATGACGAACATCTTTTGATGGTGCGAACCGAACAGCCGGACGCGCTGGTCCAGCAGCACCTCGCCGCCGGCCTCGTTAATCTCTCGGCCCAGGAGCTCGTTGGAGCGGCCGCTGATCGGGGCCGAAATGCGCTCTCCGTGGGATCTCCAGACCAAGCCGCGGACTTCCACTCCCGCCCGCGCGAGGCCGGCGAGGACATCCCCGATCGTCGGCCCGTCCGGGAGCAGCCGTTCATCGGCGTCGCCCCGCCAGTCGGTGAACCAGACACGATCGCCTGCCCGCAGGGCCGTCAGCTCCGCATGCAGCCGGGCGAAGTAGGCGGCACCATGGACAAGGGGCGTCACCAGGTTACCCTCGGACCACTCCCGTCCACCGTCCACGCCGGTGTGCACGTCGGAGGCCTGGTTCCCCCGCTCAGACCGGCTAAGGAACCAATGACCCGGGTCTTTGTCCATTCGGTGCACTTTACGGGACGCCGGGGCACACGTCTGCCCCGCGGCTCCGGAAACCCACCGTTGGTTTCGCGGGTATCGGGACGTATCGTTGACTATCGTTCGCTATTCACTAAGGAGAGCAACATGCGTAACTCGTTCCCGGCCGGCGGCTTCGGCGGCCCCAACATTGACGGCATGTGGCAGGCTGTCGAAGAACTTCGTTCACGCTTTGAAAAACGCTCCGGCACCCGCGCGGGACGGGGCGAGGTGCGCTCGGCCGTGCTGGCCCTGCTGGCGGAGCGGCCGATGCACGGCTACCAGATCATCCATGAAATCGAGGAGCGCAGCGGCGGCAGCTGGAAGCCCAGCGCCGGCTCCGTTTACCCGACCCTCCAACTGCTCGCCGACGAGGGTCTGATCCTCGCGGAGGAGTCCAACGGCCGCAAGATCTATTCCCTGACCGAGGCGGGCCGGGAAGATGCTGCCCACGCCGGGGCGTCGTCTCCCTGGGAGGCGGCCGACGGCGGGTCCGGCACCGGATTCGCCGCCCTGCCCAAGGCCGGCGTCGAGCTTGCCCAGGCAGCGTCGCTGGTGGGCCGGACCGGCACGCCGGAGCAGGTGCAGCAGGCGGTGGCAGTGCTCAATGACGCACGACGCCGGCTGTATTCGATCCTCGCCCAGGACTAGGGGGTGACGTCTGGCCGCCGGGACCGAGCAAATCCGGTGAGCGGCGCCGGGAACACCCGCGCCCGCTACCGYCGCATCCTGCGCTTCGCSGCGTGGCATCTTTCCAAGACGTGGTGGTTTGAGCTGTTCCTCCCCCGCATTGGGCTGGGCGGAATCACCGAGCGCACCAGGTCAAAAAGAATGCAGGGCTTCGCGGAGCGCTTCCACGCGCTCGCCCTGGACCTGGGTGGGCTCATGATCAAGGTGGGCCAGTTCCTGTCCTCCCGGCTCGACGTGTTGCCACCCGAGATCACCAAGGAACTCGAGGGGCTCCAGGACGAGGTTCCTCCGGTGCCGTTCGCGGACATCCGTGCCCTCGCCGAAGCCGAGCTCGGCGCGCCGCTGGAACGTGTTTTCGCCTCCGTCGAGGAGACGCCCATCGCCGCAGCCTCCCTCGGACAGGCCCACCTGGCGCGGATGCTTCCGGCGAACGCCGCCGACGCCGGCCTCGAGAGCGTTGTCCTGAAGGTGCAGCGTCCCGGCATTGATG
>NZ_JBFTNO010000084.1:0-19977 GCF_056397525.1 Arthrobacter sp. 05L45_2
CGCTGGGGCTGTTGCTGGACGTCCTGGCCCACGGCGCCCTGCTGTTCGGCCTGCTGACGGTGCTCGGCGCCGCGGCACCCCGGCTGGACAGCGCCGCCACAGGAGCCATTGTCACGTCGATCGTGGTCTTCTGCTTTGTGGTGCTGCCAGTCACCGTGGAGACCCTTAGCCGCGGCCTGTCGCTGGGCAAGCTGGCCACGGGGCTGCGGATCGTACGGGACGACGGCGGTTCCATCCGGTTCCGGCATGCCCTGATCCGCGGGCTGATCGGGTTCCTGGAGATCTATGCCACGGTCGGCGGCCTGGCGGTCGCCGTCGCGCTCTTCAACGGCCGGTCCAAGCGGCTGGGTGATTTCGTGGCCGGAACGTATGCGCTGCGGCGCCGGGTCCGCGCCGAGGCGCCGGTCCTGCACGGTGTGCCGTTCCAGCTCCAGCCGTGGGCGTCACTGGCCGATATTGGCCGGATTCCGGATGCGGCCGCGCGCCGCGCGTCCCTTTTCATCCGCCAGGCCGGCCGGATGTCGCCCGCATCCCGGATGGCGATGGCGCAATCCCTGGCCACCGAGTTGGCCACGCACGTCGCTCCCCCGCCGCCGCCGGGCACCGGGCCCGAGGAGTATCTGACGGCGGTCCTTGGCGAGCGGAGCCGGCGCGAACTGGACCGCCTGCGCCTCACCGGGGAGCGGAACGCCCGGCTCGGTGCCCGGCTGGGCCGGCTGCCGTACCAGCGCGTTCGCTAGCCGCCTCGGCCTTAGCGTTTGGCGTACTGCGCCCAGGGGATGTTCCAGTCGCCGAAGCCTTCGAGCGGTTCCACGGGCGCAGCCCCCGTGTTCAGGGTCTGCACAACGTCGCCGGTCTTCATGTTGGTGAAGAACCACGCCGCGTCGGCCGGTAGCAGGCCCACGCAGCCGTGCGAGACGTTGGCCCGGCCCACTGCGCCCCACGCGGATTCGAGGGCCTGGTGGACGTAGACGCCCGACGTCGTCAGCCGGTTCGCGTACTCCACGGTCAGCGGCGGGTAGTAACCCTTGTCGCCGGGTTTGAGCCCGATGCTCCCGGCGTTGAACTTGGAGCGGCGCTCCTGTTCCATAATGACCGCGTAGCCGGAGGGCGAGAGCCAGTCCTTGTCGCCGAGGGTGACCGGCGCCGTCCGGACCAGCCGGCCGTCGAAATAGACCTTCATGGTTTTGGTGATGTCGTCCACGACGGCGAGGCGCTGCTGGCCCACGGCGAAGGAGACTGGCACGTTGGAGTTGCCGACCATGCCGTTGCCGAAGTCCACGCCAAACAGCTTCAGATCCACGGTGATCCTGCTGTTGGCGGCCCAGAAGTTTTGTGGCCGGAGCCGGGCACGCCGGTCCGAGTACCAACGCCAGGCCACCGCCTGCCGGGAGGAGACCGTGACTTTGACGGCTTTCTCCACTGCGGCTTTGTTCAGGACGGGCTCACTGAAAACGATCTCGATCGGCTGGCCGGCGCCGATGGTGCTGCCGTTGGCCGGGTAGACGGCGGCGTCAGCCTCGTTGGCGGTGGCGACCGTGGCGAAGGTCTGGTTCTTGTGCGTTTCCCGGCCGGCGGCGTCGACGATCGTGTAGCTGTACCGGTAGCGGGTGTCGAATTCCAGCGGTTCGCCGGCGGTCCAGGTGGAACCGTCGGCGCTGGTGGTCCCGGGCACGGGGGTACCGCCGGTTTCGGACTGCAGCACCACACCTTTGACCGTCCCGTTGACGGCCTTCACCGACGGCAGCGCGGCCGGGTTGACGTCCGCGGCCCCGTCGAGCGGCGTGACCCCAAGTTCGACGGGCGTCACCACGGGGGCGGCCAGGCCGGAGACGTTGCGCATCGGCGAGGCTGCCTCCGAGGGCAGCTCGGCGTCCGCCCAGACCGGGACCGCGGCGACGCCGGTCCCGCCGGCTCCGATGGCCAGGCAGATCGCGGCGACCGCCAGCATCTTGCCGCGGCTTCGCGAGCCCGCGCGTGTTTTCTTCATTCGTGCATCCCCCACTGCATACCCCCGGATTCAGGCCTAGTTCGCGTAGTTAGTCCACGGAATGTTCCAGTCGCCGAAGCCGTCGGTGTGGGCGGCGTAGTCGCCGTCGGTGTTGACCACCTGCACGACGTCGCCGGTGGTCATGTTGTCGAAGACCCATTTGGCCGCGGCCGGGCCGAGGCCGACGCAGCCGTGGGAGAGGTTCACCTTGCCGAGGTAGGGCATGGCCGAGTCCGTGGCCTGGTGGATGAACTCGCCGCTGGGCGTCAGCCGGGTGGCGTAGTTGACGTCGATTTGGCCGTAGTAGGCCGGGTCGCCGGGTTTGAGCCCGATGGTGCGGGCGTCCATGTGCTCCACCCGGTACTTTTCCATCAGCACGAGGTAGCCGCGGGCGGACGGGAAGCGGGTGTCGCCGAGGGTGGCCGGCCACCGGCCGACCTGCCGGCCGTTGATCGAGGCCGTGAAGGTGTGGGCCTTGGCGTCGGCCACCGCGACCCTCTTGTCGCCGATGTGGACGGTCACCTTCTTGTTGAAGTTGCCCACCTGGCCCTTGCCGAGGTTGACGCCGAAGAGTTTGATGTCCATGGTGACGGTGCTGTTGGCGGCCCAGAACGCCTTCGGCCGGTACCGGACCATGGTGTTGCTGTACCAGTGGAAGTCACCCACCTGGCCGGAGGTGGAGCTAATCCTGATCGCCTTTTCGACGGCGGCACGGTTCAGGACCGGTTCGCTGAACGTCAGCTGCAGCGGCTGCGCGACGCCTACCTTCATGCCGTCCAGCGGGTAGATGGCGGCGTCGGCCTCGTTGGCGGTGGTCACCGTCGTGAAGCTGCGGGTGGTGTTGGTGCTCCGTCCGGCGCCGTCGGTCACGGAGTAGCTGTAGGTGTAGCGGGTGTTGAATTCCAGCGGACCGGCGGCGGACCAGCTCGAACCGTCTGCGCTGATTGCGCCGTCCACGGACTGGCCGGTCTCGCTGGTCAGGGCGGCGCGCTCAATGCGGCCGTTGCCGACTTTGAGGGTGACGGGCGCGGCCGGGTTGACCTGCACCGCGGCGTTGGCGGGGGCAGCGGTGAGCTCGAGCGGGGGCACCACGGGGAATGCCAGGCCCTGGGTGGATCGCTCCGGCGAGGCGGCTTCGGAGGCAAAGGAGGCGTGGGCCAGCGGTCCGGCCGCGGCGAACACGCCGCCGCCTGCGGCGAGGGCGCACACAGCTGCCAGCACGGCCACTTTCCGGYCGGTACTCCAGCTTTTTGGGGCGATCACTATACTCGGGTCCTTCCAGACGTTACATGCAAAGCATAAGTGAATTTCCGGGGCGGCCCGCCGTCACGCGCGCCACGATACGGTCACAAAAAAGGGCCCCGGACGGCGAGTCCGGAGCCCTTTCCTATGGTGCGCTGGCCGTCCTAGTAGCGGTAGTGCTCCGGCTTGAACGGTCCGGCGACGTCGAGGTCGAGGTAGGCGGCCTGTTCCTTGGTCAGTTCGGTCAGTTCCGCGCCGAGGGCGTCCAGGTGCAGGCGTGCGACCTTCTCGTCGAGGATCTTCGGCAGCACGTAGACCTGCTTTTCGTACTCGCGCTCACCCTCCGGCTGGCCGGCCTTGGTGAAGAGTTCGATCTGCGCGATGGTCTGGTTGGCGAAGGAGTTGCTCATCACGAACGAGGGGTGGCCGGTGGCGTTGCCCAGGTTCAGGAGGYGCCCCTCGGACAGGACGATGATGGAGTGGCTGTCCTGGCCGGTCGCGGCGTCGGCCTCGAAGACCCATTCGTGCACCTGGGGCTTGATTTCGACCTTCTTGATGCCCGGGATCCGGCCCAGTCCGGCCATGTCGATCTCGTTGTCGAAGTGGCCGATGTTGCCCACAATCGCCTTGTCACGCATGCCGGCCATGTGCTCGGCCATGATGACGTCCTTGTTGCCCGTGGTGGTGATGAAGATGTGGCCTTCGGCCAGCACGCTCTCCAGGGTCGCCACCTGGTAGCCGTCCATCGCCGCCTGCAGCGCGCAGATGGGGTCGATTTCGGTGACGATCACGCGCGATCCCTGGCCGCGGAACGCCTCCGCGGCGCCCTTGCCGACGTCGCCGTAGCCGCAGACGACGGCGACCTTGCCGCCCATAAGGACGTCCGTGGCGCGGTTGATGCCGTCCGGCAGGGAGTGGCGGATGCCGTACTTGTTGTCGAACTTGCTCTTGGTGACGGAGTCGTTGACGTTGATCGCCGGGAACAGGAGCTTGCCCTGCTCGGCGAGCTGGTAGAGGCGGTGCACACCGGTGGTGGTTTCCTCGGTGACGCCCAGCAGGCGTGAGCCGATCCGGGTCCACTTCTGCGGGTCCTTCTGCAGCGAGGCGCGCAGCACGTCAAGGAATACACGGCCCTCTTCGGACTCGTCGTCCGCGGTGGCCGGGACGGCGCCGAGGGCTTCGAATTCGGCACCCTTGTGCACCAGCATGGTGGCGTCGCCGCCGTCGTCGAGGATCATGTTGGGGCCCAGGTCCGGGTTGCCGTCGGCGCCCGGCCAGGTCAGGATCTGCTCGGCGGTCCACCAGTATTCCTCGAGAGTTTCGCCCTTCCAAGCGAACACCGGGACGCCCTGGGGGTCCTCGACGGTGCCGGGGCCGACGACGACGGCGGCCGCGGCCTCGTTCTGGGTGGAGAAGATGTTGCAGGATGCCCAGCGGACCTCGGCGCCCAGGGCGGTGAGGGTCTCGATGAGCACGGCCGTCTGGACGGTCATGTGCAGGGAGCCGGCGATCCGGGCGCCCTTGAGCGGCTGGCTGGCGCCGAATTCCTCGCGCAGGGACATCAGGCCCGGCATCTCGTGCTCGGCGAGCCGGATCTGGTGGCGGCCTGCCTCGGCCAGGGAAATGTCGGCGATTTTATAGTCGAACGTCATGGGGTTCCTTTGTGGTAGCCGGAATGTAGCTGAAGGGACTGGAAGTGGTTCGGCGCCGCAGCGCCCGGCGATGGGCCCGCGGCGGAAACTACTCTGCGGCGTGCCGGGGTGCGCCCTCGCGCCGGCCGCCGTCGGGCTGGCCGCCGTCGTGCTGATCCGACGGCGCCGCGGTGGCCGCAGCCAGCAGTTCCGGCGGGAGCAGCAGCGGGATGCCGTCCTCGATCGCGTAACGCGGCGTCACGCCGTCGGCGGCAGGGGATGTGGCGACGAGCTCGTCACCCTCCTGGACCAGCGCCGATCCCGTCACCGGGCAACGCAGGACAGACAGCAGTTCGGGACTGATCTTTGGCATGGTGAGGGCTCCCTGGGGGCGGCGCCGCTGGCGCCGGTGGCGTACGGAAATATCTGTTCCCAGCCTACCGCCATGTCCGCGGTTCAGGAGGGTTCGCGCAGGACGCGCAGGTGTCCCCGGCGGGTTCCCTCGGCAGCGGCGGGGGCCTCAAGCGCCGGATGCGCGGCACGCTGGCCCTGGCCCGGTTCGGGCGCTGCGGGCCGTGCGGCGGCTTCCCGAACGGCATGCGCGAGGGCCAGCAAGTCATCGGGTCCGGGGCCGGCCGGCGTGGCGGGCATGGCCAGGCGCAGGACTTCCCAGCCCCGCGGCACTGTCAGGGTCCCGGCATGTTGTTCGCAGAGGTCGTAGCAGTGCGGTTCGGCGTAGGTCGCCAGGGGGCCGAGGACGGCCGTGGAATCGGCGTAGACGTACGTCAAGGTTGCCACCGCCGAATTGCGGCAGGCTGACCTTGAACATTGACGAATTGCACCCACGACATCACAGACTACTCCCCCGCGGCCCTGCCCGGGCGCATCGACGCGCGGTGCAGCCCCAGCCGGCGGCCCGACCGCTGCAACGGCAGGGCATCCGCGGGCTGCACACGCGTCGGCGGGCAGCCGGGCGGCGCGTCCGGAGGGCGCCATATCGCAGAAATCAGACGCCGGGTTTAGAGTCGAGTTATGCAGTCATCGCACCATGATTCCGGCTTTACGGTCCGGTTGGCTGACCCCGGCACCGGCGGCACCGCCCTGGGGAAGGGCTTCCGGCAACGCCGCAGGAACCGGCACGGCCGGGGCCTCCGCGGCGAGCTGATGCTTCCAACACTGCCCGGCTACCGGACACGATCGGACCGTTTTGACGACTTCGTCCTTGATTCGGCCCAGCGCCTGCACGACATCTGGGGTAAGCCGCTGGACGGTGTCCGCTTCGCAGTGGATGAGATCCCGCCAGGGCTCGAGCAGCTGGTGGCCGAGGGCACGCCGGCGCCGATGGGCGCGTATGCTCCGGCGACCGCCGAGGAAGGCCCGGTAATCACCCTGTACCGCCGGGTGGTGGAGCAGGCCTGCGGCAGCCGCGAGGAGCTCCAGGACCTGGTGCACGACGTCGTCGTGGAGCGCACGGCCGAGATGCTCGGCGTGCCGCCCGAGTCACTGGACCCGGTGTACCGGCGCCGCTACTAACGGGCCGTTTAGTACCCCAGGGTGACGGGGACCTGTTCCTGGCCTGCCGCCCCGGGCGTGACCGGGATGCTCGAAATGTCCGAGCCGCCATCCTTCTGCAGCAGCACGGCCCCGTAGGCCGCCTCCCCCGACGCTGAGACCAGGTAGCCCACGAGCGGTGCGCCGTCGACGTCTCCGGGGATCCGGACCGAGGCAGTGGTTCCGCCGGCGATGTCGGCGGAGGCCGCCGGGTGGATGGTGCCGTCGGCCGTGATCGGCGCGTAGGAGATCGCCGCCCTGCCATCCGGTGCACCGAAGACGAGGAACCGCTGGCCGGACCGCGGCACTGGGACCACGTGCTGGCTGGCGAGCCGGGCGGATGAGGGCGCCCAGGCAAAGTCAAGCGCGTCCTCGGCTTTGAGCCCGCGGGTGACCCGGGCTGCTGCGGCGAACGAGACGTCCGAGCTGGCCGAAACCGTGTAATGCCCCGCCGGAACGCCGGCGAGTGAAACCTGGGTCACGGCACCGGCTTTCGCCGTCACCACACCGCCGCCGGGCAGCGGTTTCTGGCCGTCGCGTCCGAAGAGTTTGACTTCCACGACGGCGTCCGCGGCGCCGGGCACGGTGATCTGCAGGGCGGGTGTGGCGTCGGCAAAGCCGGATTTTCCTGCGAGGTCGGCCAGCCCGGCCGGGCTTTGGATGTCGATCCCGGAGATGACCTGCCGGGTTGCCGGGGCTGTTCCGGGGGTGATGAAGTCCACGCCGCCCGGGGTCAGCCCGCGGAGGACGCTTTGCTGGACGACGGCGGCCACGGGGCCGCCGGTGCTGCGGACCCGCAGGCTCAGCTGCTCCTGTCCTGGCGCCAGGCCGGCGAGGATGATCGAGCGGGTACTGCCGGGGGCGACCAGGAGTCCGCGGCTGCCGGGGGCGTGGATGGGGCCCTTGGCGCCGAAGAGATCGATGCTGACGGTGGCGGGCGTGCCGGAGGCGTTGCTGAGGCTGAGGACGGCGGTGCGGCCGAGGGCCGTGTTGGCGCCGACCAGCCAGAGGTCGTTGGCCGGGCGCTGGCAGGCGGCTGCCGCCGTGCCCCGGAGATCGCCGTCGGTGGCCGTGTAGCTCAGGACGGCTCCGGCGGAGGGCTGCTGGTTGCCCTGCGCGTCGGCGCTGAGGACACTGGGGGCGTCGACACTGCGGTCCGGCACCACACCGGCCTTGGGCGTGGGCGCGGAGGCTGCGGGGGCAGGGCTGGGGGCCGGGGCAGCCGACGCCGACGGGACGGGTTTGGCGAGTTCCACCAGGGGGTTCCCGGTGAGCGCGGCGAGCCGGCTTCCGGGCAGGTTGCCGGTGCCGGTGCTGAGCACCATGGCGCTGACTGCCGTCCTGGCGGTGGCCGATTCGGGGCTGAATTGCGGGTCGGTGCCGACCGGTGAGCCCTGGATGAGGCGTGCCGGTCCGGGGCAGATATCAACACTGCTGCCGGCGGGGACGGCGGCTAGCGGCGGGTTCAGTTGCCGGGTGCCGGGGCCCTGCGGGGCAAGGGCGGCTGCAGCGACCAGGCCGCCGCCGGCGCCTGCGAGGACGACGGCGGAGAGTATCCCGCCGACTGTCCGCGAAACGCCGCGCAGCCGGGCGACTCCGGTCAGTCCTGACGCGGGACGCTGGGCGGTGCGGCCGCTGCGGTCCCGCTTGGTGTCGGCGGGCCCGGACAGGTCGGCCGGCTTGGCCGGCTCCGCCGGCGTGGCCGGGTTCTGGTCGTCATGCATGCTGATGTTCCTTACGCAGCGAGCCTTCGTCCCTGGAGAGCCCGGTGTTGGGTCGGCGCGCGGGCATCGGGACGGCGAGCAGGACGGTCAGGCCGATCACGATGGACTGGGCAATGCCGGTCCACAGGGCCCACGGGTTCTCGTACCGGATACTGAGCCGGCCGCCCTGGGCGGGGAGGGTGAAGGCCTGGGCCCAGTCGGAGGTGGTGGAGGTCAGGCGCTTGCCATCCAGCCAGGCGCTCCAGCCCGGGTCGGCGCGGTCGGCCAAGACCACCAGACGGCCCTCCGGTCCGGACGGAACGGTGGCGTCGGAGGCGACGGCGCCGGCCGGCAGGAGCCCCACCGTGGTACCGGCGCGGTTGATGATCCGGACCCGGTGGGCGACGTCGGCGGCCTTGGTTGCCTTGCCGTCCAGGGGGCTGATCCGCCAGAGCCAGCCGGAATCGGTCTGGCCCACGGCGACGAGTCCGGGGACGGCGTCCATCCGGCTCGCGGTCAGCTCTGCGGAGGTGTCGCTGGCTTCCAGCACCACAAAACCGACGCCGAGCTGTTCGAGCTTGCGGCGCGGGTCGACGCCCTGGCCGGCGGCGATCGTGGCGACGACGCTGCGGATCGAGGCCGCAACGGCGTCGTCCTCGCGGACCGTTTCCTCTCCCGGTGCGCCGATGACAGGACGGGCGGAGGCGATTGTGGAGAGGTCATCCAGCCGTGTGCCGGCCCCCCGCATCAGGGCGGCCGCGAAGGTGCCGTTTTCCTGCGCGGAGATGACCAGGGTCCGGGTCTGCTCCGGCCCCTCGCCACGATCAATGGCCGTCGCCGGGAGGGTGCGGGCCTTGCCCGCCTGCACCAGCCGGCGGGAGCCGAGCGCGGCGCTGGCGTCCGGATCGGTGCCGGTGCCCGCAGTGGCACCGGCAATGCTGCCGGCGTCGGCGGTGTCCGCTGTGGTGCCGGCGGCGGGGTCCCCGCCGGCTGCCGTGGCGAGGGCCGGCGGGTCGGACTGCAGCACGTTGTGCGCCGCCCACGCGGCCAGGCCCGCCAGCGGGGCGGCGAGCAGGAGCGCGGTGGCCGCGATGGCGGTGCCGCGGATCAGGATGGTGCGGGCCAGGGCGGCGTCGCCGGTGCCGTCCGCGGCGTCGAGCAGGGCTTCGGCGCCGAGCAGCGCCGCGCCCAGCAGCGCAAAGACCGCTGCGGAGACGGTGGGCCCGGTAAAGGGGGTGACGAGGACGTCGGCGCTGGCGCCTGTGGCAACGTGCCCGGCCAGCCAGCCGCCGGCCAGCATCACCAGGGCGCCTGCCCAGAGGCTGCGGGCAAGCCGCGGCCGCCGGCTGGTGCCGTGCCGGCCGGGAAGGAAGAGGGCGGCGAGGGCCAGGAGCAGGACAGGCAGTCCCAGCAGCAGTGCCAGCAGGAGCGCCCATGGGACGGGCCCGGGGCCGAAGGCCGCCAGACCGGCGAGTCCGGCGCCGGACTCAAAGCGCAGCGGCTGTCCCAGTGCCTGCTGCCAGAGTGGCGCCGCGTCGAAGCCGAGCGGCAGGCCGGGATCGGCCAGCAGCGCGCGCGGCCGGTCGACGGCCGAGATGGCGAAGGGAAGGAACAGGGCGAGGCTGGGCAGTAGGGACCACCAGATGGTGCGTCCGCGGCGCCGCAGCAGTACACCGCACAGCGTCACAACGACGACGGCGGGGAGGAGCAGCGATGGCGCCGCGGCGGTGACCACGGCCAGTGCCAGGCCCGCGGCCGCAGCCGCGGTCCAGGACGGGGTGCCGTTGATACCGGGTTTGGCGGGCGGGGCCTCGGTGAAGCGCCGCTCCCCCGGGGCCGGAACGGCAAAACGTCCGCGGCCGGGAGCGGACCCGGTGGCGCGCAGCAGGGCCAGGACCAGGAGGGGCATCATCACATGGGCCACCAGCGCACCCAGGCGCCCCTGGTTGAGGGCGACCTGAAGGGCGGGGGCGCCGGCCCAGACGAGGGCTGCGGCGAGGCGCAGACGGCGGCGGGCGGTCAGGGCGCCGGCGGCGAACCAGGCCCCCAGCGCGGACAACGGCATCGCCAGGAGCAGCAGCCACGCCACGGCGCCGCTGGCATTGCCGCCGCCAAGTACGCCGAGCACCCACAGGACGTAGCCAAAGGGGTCACCGTGGCCGGGCAGCCCGGCGCCGAGGGCGATCCACCAGCTCGAGGCGTGGTTCCAGATCTCGTCCAGGCGGGCTGAGACGGGAATCAGGGCGCCGCCGGTCACGGCTTCGGCCCGGAAAAGGCTCAGGAGGCCGACGAGTGAGGCCGCCGCGGTGACCAGCAGGGCCAGCAGGGCGCCGTTGCCCACCCAGCCGCGTTCGGTGGTGCCGAGGGCCGCGAAGTCGTCCGCGGAGTCACCGCTGGGCTGCTCGCCCAGCGCGTCGTGCCGGGCGGAGTCGCTGGAATCATCGGACCCCAGGGCCTCCATGAGTGAGCGGCGGTGGGCCCAGACCTCGCGCCGGGGTGTCTGCAGGCCCTTGATGACGGACCGGCGGATGYGCCGGGTGCGGGCGGCGTTGCGGCGGCCGCGGAACACCGCGGCGGGCCGGGCCAGTGCACCCAGGGTTGCCAGGAGTTGCGAGAATCCGTGGCCGGGGTCCTTGACGGCGATGCTGAGGACAAGCTTGAAGAGACTGCCAAAGAGGGCGCCGACGGCGTGCAGCGGGACCTTCCATGCGGGGGCGTGCTTGAGCCGCAGGTGGACCTGAGCCTTGCGGGCCGCCGTCGCGTTCCCCAGGGCCTGCGGCCGGTGCGATACGTGGAACATCCGGGCGCTCGGTACCACCACCACCCGGTGGCCGGCGAGCCGGTTGCGCCAGCAGAAGTCGACGTCGTCGCCGCTGCCGGGCAGGGCCGGGTCGAAGCCGCGGAGGTCTTCCCAGACGTCACGGCGGACCAGCATGCCCGCCGAGTTGACGGCGAAGGTGTCGCTGCGGCCGTCGTACTGGCCCTGGTCGAGCTCGTCGGCTTCGATCAGGGTGAGGCGTTCGGCCCAGCGGCTGGTGGAAAGTCCGACGTCGATCAGCCGCCGTCCGGCGTGCCAGTCCAGCTGCTTGCAGCCGGCCACGGTCACAGAGGGTGCCCGTTCGACGGCGTGCAACAGTTCGGCGAGGGCCTCGGGGTCCGGCGCTGAGTCGTCGTGCAGCAGCCAGATCCACTCGGCACTGGCCGGTCCGGCGTCGCCGTGCCAAGGGGCAAGGGCCTTCAGCCCGGCCTGGACCGCGCCGCCCATGCCGCTGCGGGTCTGGTCGTAGACGGTGACGTTGGACTGTCCGAGGGCCTGCCCCAGCAGTGCGGCCGAGTGGTCTCGGGATCCGGTGTCAATGCCGATGACCGCATCCGCCGGGCGCGTTTGCCCCGCCACTGCCGCCAGGGTCCTGGGGAGATAGTCACCACCGTTGTGGGCTACCACAACGGCGGTGACCCGTACTTCCTGAAGAATTAGACTGCTCGCTTCCTAAGCCGGCGGCGTTCCCGCTCGGAGAGGCCGCCCCAGATGCCGAAGCGCTCGTCGTTGGACAAGGCGTACTCCAGGCACTGCGAGCGCACGTTGCACGCACCGCACACCTTTTTGGCGTCGCGGGTGGATCCGCCCTTTTCCGGGAAAAAGGCCTCCGGGTCGGTCTGCGCACACAGCGCGTCGAGGAAGGCCGTGGCCTGGTCCTGCAGTGAATCCTGGGTGTGTTCGTTGTACCGCTCCGCCGCATCCGGATCGGCCGGGTCTACGTACCAGTCGCTCGGCACCCCGCGTGAACGGTATTTTGCCGTCGCCTGGCCGGCGACAACTTCGTCTTCATGGATACGCGCTGCAAGCCCCATCGGCGTTCCCTCTCTGATTTTTACAGCCCTTGCCTGACCCTCGGACACTCGGTTGTGTGCCGCCTGATGCGCATGGGCTTTCGATACCTAATTACACGTGTGTAAGTATCCGGGAGTCAAGCCGCAGCGGAGATAATAATCAAGTTCCGGGGAATTGCCGGGGCACGCCACGCCCGGGAGTTTTGCGGGCTGTCCCGCGGGATGACGCGAAATTGACAGCCTACTGAGTACTTTTTGGAGGCTTTTTCGCCGTTTCGCTTGCAATTACGCCAACTTTTCCGGCCGGGCGCTCCACCGCCGCTGGCGGGTCCGCGGCCGCGGGGGTCATAGCTGTGACCGAGATCACGCCCGCGGCCCCGTGGCAAGATGATCGGATGAACATCCCTGCATTGAACCTCATGGCAGACCTTCGTTCCGGACAGTCGACCTCACCCCGGCTGACCTGGTACGGCCCCGACGCGGAGCGGGTGGAACTTTCCGGCAGGGTCCTCGACAACTGGGTGGCCAAGACCAGCAACCTGCTGCAGGACGAGCTCGATGCCGAACCCGGCACCCGGTTGCGGCTGGACCTGCCGGCGCACTGGAAATCGGTGGTCCTCGCGCTGGCGGCATGGCAGCTTGGCATGGAGGTGGTGCTGGACGCCGCGGAGGCCGATCTGCTGGCCACCGCGGAACCCGGTCCGGCGGCCGCAGAGGGCGGGTTCGACGCCGTTGTGGCAGTGGCGCTGCCGGCCTTGGCGATGCGGTGGTCCGGCGGGTTGCCGTCCGGGGTGCTGGACTATGCCGCCGAGGTGCGCAGCCACGGGGACGTCTTTATGGCCCACGTTGACCCGGAGGCCGGCCGCAGGGCTGTCTGCGGCGCGTCCGGGACCCTTTACACCCACGCCGAACTGCTGGACGGGTTCGCCGCGTCAGCGTCCGCGCCTGCCGGGGACGGGGAACGCCTGCTGGTCCGGGCGGCGGAGGGGCTGGAGTCAGTCCTGGCGCAGGCCCTCGGGGCGTGGCAGCGCGACGGGTCCGTCGTGCTGGTCCACCCGGACGTCGCCGTGACGGACCGGCTGCTGGGCGACGAGCGCGTCAGCCGGAGCTGACGGCCGCCGGATCAGCGGTTCTCGGGTGTGCCGGACGGGTCGGCTTCGTGGACCGGTTGCCCCGGTACCTTGACGCCGGCCTGGCCGTGCTGGTGCCGTTCGATGATCTCGTGGTCGTGGGAGAACTCCGGCTCATCATCGAGTTCCTTGTTGAAGACCAGGAAGCGGTAGGCGAAGAAGCGCACCACGGTGGCGACGAGGATGCCGACCACACCGGCGAGGAACAGCATGTTCTTGTCGGTGATGCCCATGCCGTACTTGGCCAGGGCGGTGAGGCCGGTGGATATCCCGATGCCGATGCCGTTGATGAGGACGAACATAACGAACTCGCGCAGCACGTTTTCCTGCCGGCGGTGGCGGAAGGTCCAGAAACGGTTCGCGACCCAGGAGAAGATCGTGGCGACCGTGGCGCCGACAAACCGGGCCTTGGCTTCACTGTCGGACATGGCGCCGTGCATCAGGTAATACGTCAGGCCGTTGTCGATGACAAAGGCGACACCGCCGACGGCGCCGAACTTAGCGACCTCGCGCCAGAAAAGCGAGGCCAGCCCGCGCGCACGCTCTGCAAGTGTGTTAATCATGACCCTCCGTGGCCCGTAGTACCTAGCGGCCGTACGGCCAACATGCCATTTTAGCGCCGATTTTCGACGGCGCGCTTCCAGCTGGCCCTATTCCATCGGTTGCCGCCCGGCGGGACACGCCAAAAAAGACGGCTGTTGCGGCGGCCGCGGCGGCCGGGAGCCGCTTCCCGTGCGGTATTCGGTAGGCTGGGGGATGTGACTTTTCCAGTAATCGGCGTCGTTGGCGGCGGCCAGCTCGCCCGCATGATGGCCCCTGCCGCGACCGCCCTCGGCTTCGAACTGCGCGTCCTCGCCGAGAGCGGGGACGTTTCGGCGGTCGCCGCCGTGGCCCAGGCCCCGGTCGGCGACTACACCGACCTCGACCACCTGCTGGAGTTCTCCCGCGGGCTCGACGTGCTCACCTTCGACCACGAGCACGTCCCCACCGCCCACCTGCGGGCCCTGATCGATGCCGGCGTCAACGTCCATCCGGGACCCGATGCCTTGGTCAACGCCCAGGACAAGCTGGTGATGCGGGCCGCGATCGACCGGCTGGAGCTGCCCAATCCCCGCTGGTCCGCCGTGGCCGGCGTCGAAGACCTCATTACCTTCGGGGACGACGCCGGCTGGCCGGTGGTCCTCAAGACGCCGCGCGGCGGCTACGACGGCAAGGGCGTGCGGATCGTTGCGTCCGCGGCCGACGCCGCCGAATCCGCTGACTGGTTCGAGGCCATGTCCCCGCTCCTGGCCGAAGCGAAGGTGGACTTCAGCCGCGAACTCTCCGCCATGGTCGCCCGGACCCCCGACGGCGAGACCCGGGCATGGCCCGTGGTGCACACCGTCCAGGTCGACGGCGTCTGCGATGAGGTGATCGCCCCCGCACTGGAGATCCCGCTGGAGGTGGCCGCCGCCGCCGAGGACGCCGCAATCCGGATCGCCAACGAACTCGGCGTCACCGGCGTGATGGCCGTGGAAATGTTCGAAACACCCGGAGTCGGTGCGGGCTTCCTGATCAACGAACTGGCCATGCGTCCGCACAACACCGGGCACTGGACGCAGGACGGCTCGGTCACGAGCCAGTTCGAACAGCACTTGCGCGCCGTCCTGAACCTGCCGCTGGGCGCCACCGACCTGCTGGGCCCCGTTGTGGTGATGAAGAACTTCCTCGGCGGCGAGAACCAGAACCTTTTCTCCGCCTACCCGGCGGCCCTCGCCAGCGAACCGGCCGCCAAGGTCCACTGCTACGGCAAGGCCGTGCGGCCGGGCCGGAAGATCGGCCACGTCAACCTGGTCGGTACCTCGACGGCCGACGTCGATTCGGTCCGCCAGCGGGCGGGCACAGTTGCCAACATCATTCGGGACGGTCGGGCGTACAGCGGCACAGCCACCACCGCACCCGGAACCACCGAGGAGACCGCGTGAACGCCAGCACCGAAACCCCAACGCCGTCCTCCGGGCCCGCCGCCCACGGAGCGGCTCCCATCGTGGGTCTTGTGATGGGCTCGGACTCCGACTGGCCTGTGATGGAAGCCGCCGCCGAGGCCCTGGCAGAATTCGGCATTCCCTTTGAGGCAGACGTCGTCTCCGCCCACCGTATGCCCACGGAAATGATCCGTTATGGGCAGACGGCCCACGAACGCGGCCTGCGGGTCATCATCGCCGGAGCGGGCGGTGCCGCCCACCTTCCGGGCATGCTCGCCTCGGTCACACCCCTGCCCGTCATCGGGGTGCCCGTGCCGCTGAAAACCCTGGACGGGATGGACTCGCTGCTGTCGATCGTGCAGATGCCCGCCGGTGTGCCGGTGGCCACGGTCTCCATCGCGGGTGCCCGCAACGCCGGGCTCCTGGCGGTGCGGATGCTCGCCTCGGGCACCGACGGGCTGGCCGGGCGGCTGAGGTCCGAGCTGATGGACTTCGCCCAGGAGCTCAACGACGCCGCCACCCGTAAGGGCGCGAACCTGCGCAGCAAGGTAGCCGAGGTCTTCTCCGCCGAAAACTGCGTCACGCGGGGCGGCCGGTAGGTATCCCGTCCATGAGCAAAGGTTCCACCGCTGCACCGCACCAACAGCAGCCGCCCCGGGGTGCCCTGACCAACCCGGTCCGCTACCCCTCGGGTGCGGGACCGCGGGTCCTGGTCAAACGCGCCCTCCTGCTGATCGTTATGACGCTCCTGGTCCCCGGCAGCGCCCAGATCGCCGCGGGAAACCGCCGCCTGGGCCGCAACGCCCTGAAGGTCACTTTCACGGCCTGGGTGCTGCTGGCCATCGCCCTGGTCCTGCTGCTCGCCTCCCGCTCGACGCTGATCAACATCATCGCCAACGCCGCCGCCTCGCTGGTGCTGGTCATTGTGCTTGTGGCCCTGGCGGTGGGCTGGGCGGTGCTGTTCCTCAACACGCTGCGGCTGATCCGGCCGGGGCTGCTGGAACCGCGTCCTAGGGCCGCCGTCGTGGTCGCCCTGGTCCTGGCGATGGTGCTCAGCAGCGGCAGCCTGGGCTACGCGGCGTACCTGCTGAACGTCGGGCGCGACGCGATCGGCACGATTTTCGCCAACGGGCCGGCTATGGAGCCGTCCGAGGGCCGCTACAACTTCCTGATGATGGGCGGAGACGCCGGCGCGGACCGCACGGGCCGCCGCCCTGACAGCCTGTCCGTGATCAGCGTGGACGCCAAGACGGGCAAGTCCGCCATCATTTCCATCCCCCGCAACCTCCAGAACGCCCAGTTCACCGCCGACTCCCCCATGCGCAAGATCTACCCGGACGGCTACAACTGCGGCGACGAGTGCCTCATCAACGCCATCAACACCGAGGTCACCAACAAGTACAAGAAGCTCTACCCCGGGGTGGAGGATCCGGGCGCACAGGCCACCCTGGAGGCCGTCTCCGGCACCCTCGGCATCAAGGTCCAGGCCTACGTCCTCGTGGACATGGACGGCTTCGCCAAACTTATCGACGCCATGGGCGGCATCCGCATCAAGGCCGGCGGCTGGGTGCCGATCAGCGGGCCCACCACTGACGAGGCCCACGGCATCCACGGTATGCCGCTGGGCTGGATCCCGGCAGGCGATAACAAGCTGGACGGGTTTCATGCCCTCTGGTACGGCCGCTCCCGCGAATTCGTGGACGACTACGCACGGATCGCCCGCCAGCAGTGTGTCCAGCAGGCCATGCTCAAACAGCTGGACCCGGCAACGCTCCTGGCGAAGTTCGAGGACATCGTCAAGGCCGGCACGAAGGTGGTCGACTCCAACATTTCCTCGAGCCAACTGGGCAGCTTCGTCGACCTTGCCATGAAGTCCAAGGGCCAGCCCGTGAGCCGGCTGACCATCGGACCACCGGACTTCGACGCTTCCTTCTCCACCGTCCCGGACTTCAACAAGATCCACCAGGCCGTGGACAAACTTCTCGCGCCGGCCCCTGCCCAGGGCGCGGCCGACGATTCCCTCCGGCAGCCGGACGCGCTGCCCGGTCAGCTCTCCGCAGCCGGCGCGCTGCCGGGCACCTCGCCCGCACCGTCGCCGACGTCGTCCGACTTCACGCCGGTGACCACCACGCCCGAGGGCGTGCCGATCACCGAAAAGATGCTCAACGACTTCAAGCGCAACGGGGACGAGCAGTCCATCCGCAACCTGGTCGCCACCAACGGCCAGTGCGCCCCGCTCTAGGGCGTCCCGCAGCATCCCGCCCGTCCCGCCGGCTCCCGCCACACCCTCCGCGAGCAGATAGGTATTCCGTGTACGAACTTGAGAACGTCCTCCGGCCCTACGCGTGGGGTTCCACCACAGCGATCGCGCGGCTGCTCGGCCGGCCCGAGTCCGGAGGCCCGGAGGCGGAGCTGTGGATCGGGGCCCACCCGGACTCCCCCTCCATGGCCCTCACCACGACGGAGGGGACGGACGCTGCGGAGGCAGTGCACGACGGCGGCCGGCGGCCGCTGGACGAGCTGATCGCCGGCGACCCGGAGCACTTCCTGGGCGGCGACAGCGTGGCCCGCTTCGGTCCGCGCCTGCCGTTCCTGCTCAAGGTCCTCGCCGCGGAGCACCCGCTGTCCCTGCAGGTGCATCCGACCCTGGAACAGGCAAAGGCCGGTTTCGACCGCGAGGAAGCTGCCGGCGTCGCCCGTRCCGCCACGGAGCGCAACTACAAGGACGACAACCACAAGCCGGAGATGATCTTCGCGCTGACGCCTTTTGAGGCACTGTGCGGGTTCCGCCCGGCGGCGGACGCCCGGGCGGTCTTCCAGCACCTGGCGGACTGCTTCGACCTGGCCGGGATTGAGGTTCCGGACCTGCTTCCCCGGCTGCTCGGGGATCTGGCGCACACGGACGAACCCGCTGCCCTCCGGTCCGCGTTTGAACGGCTCATCGCCGGCGGTGACGACGTTGCCAAGGCGACGGCCGCCGTCGTCGCCGTGCTGGTGTCCGGGGCACCCCTGGGCGCACACACGGCGGCCCTCTCCACGGTGGCCAATCTCGATGCGGAGTACCCCGGGGACCCGGGTGTCCTGATCTCGCTGCTGCTGAACCGGATCTCGCTGGCGCCGGGCGAGGCCGTGTACCTGCCGGCCGGGAACGTCCACGCGTACCTGCACGGGCTCGGGATCGAGGTGATGGCGTCCTCGGACAACGTGCTCCGCGGCGGGCTGACCCCGAAGTTCATCGATGTGCCGGAGCTGCTGAAGACCATCGCTTTCGAGGCCGTGGGTGTCCCGGAGCTCAGCGCCGAGGCCAGCATGCTGGGCCAGGAGCTCTACCGGCCGCCGTTCGAGGAATTCTCCCTGCAGCGCATTGAACTCGCGCCCGGCGCAGAGCCCGTCCCGCTGGCGCAGGCAGGGGCCGCCGTCATCATCGTGGTGTCCGGCGCGGTCCTGCTGGACTCCCCCAAGTCCGGCCTGCACCTGGAGCGCGGCGCCTCCGCGTTCCTGCCGGCCGCCGAGGCGCCGGTCAACGTGCACCCCGCCGCCGGCGCCACCGGGCCCGCCGTTGCATTTGCCGTCACGACCGGATTGAAGGCCTGACCCGTGGACTACTTCCTGCAAGGCCCCGACTGGGCCAACGTCCAGCGTGCCCTCGGCCGCACCGTACATGAACAGTCCGGAGAGGGCTGGCGGTTCCTGGCCGTCGAGGAGACCAACGCGGCCGGCAAGGTGCTCTACGCCCCGTACGGCCCGCTCGCCGAATCCCTGGCCGCGTTCGACGCCGCCCTGGCTGCGCTGACGGCGCTGGCGCGCCGCTGCGGGGCCATGGCCGTGCGGCTGGAGCCGGTGAGTGCCGGCTTTGCCACCGCCGACGCCGGCACCGTCCTGCGCAGCCGCGGCCTGCGGCCCGCGCCGGCGAACCTGCAGCCCGAGCTCAGCTGGATCGTGGACCTGGATGGTGACTTCAAGGACGTCCTGGCGGACATGAAGCCGGTCAACCGGAACCTGTACCGGAACATCCACAAGAAGGGCGTGACATTCCGGTCCAGCCACGATCCGGCGGAGATTTCCGTGCTGCTGGAGTTCCTGCACATGACGGCAGCCCGCAACGGCTTCAAGCCGCAAAGCGACGATTACCTCACCGAGGTGGCCCGCACCCTCATGCCGGCCGGCGCCGCCACCTTGTTCATTGCCGAGCTGGAGGGCACCCCGATCGCCGCGGCCCTGGCCTATGACTCCGCGGACACCCGGACCTACGCGCACGCCGCGCTCGATGACACCCACCGGAAGCTCAGCGCGGGCATTCCGCTGCTCGTGACACTGATGGCCGATGCCAAGGACAAGGGCCTGGCCCACGTGGACCTGTGGGGTGTGGCCCCGGCGGACCAGCCCGACCATAAGTGGGCCGGATTCACGGCCTTCAAGAAGTCCTTCGGCGGCCGCGAGATCGCCTACCCCGGAACGTGGGACCTGCCGGTCAACAAGCTGCGCTACAGCGCCTACCAGCTGGCCCGCGGGGCGGCACAAGCCGCGGGCAGGCTCCGGGCCAAGCTGCGCCGGTAAGGCCACGGGGGCTCCGGAGCTGCCTAGCTTCCCGCCGACCCGGCGCGTTTCTGCGCCTCGTAGGCGCTGGCCACCATGTCCTCCACCGAGTGGCGCATCTCCCAGTCCAGGTCGCGGGCGGCCAGGACGCCGTCGGCGACGATCCGGTCCGGGTCACCGGGGCGGCGGGGGCCGATCTCGGGTTCGAAGTCGATGCCGGTGACCGAGGCCATGGCCGTCATGATTTGCCGCACGGAGAGGCCGTCGCCGGAGCCGAGGTTGTAGACGCGTTCCAGCGGCCGGCCGTCGGCGAGGGCCCGGGCCGCGGCGACGTGGGACGTCGCGAGGTCGGCCACATGGACGTAATCGCGCACGCAGGTGCCGTCAGCGGTGTTGTAG
>NZ_JBFTNO010000085.1:0-11676 GCF_056397525.1 Arthrobacter sp. 05L45_2
GTCCTGGACCGTCCCGGGCTGGTGGCCGCGGCCGAGGACATTGCCGGCTACCTGGAGCGGGTGCACTGGACGCCGGCGCAGGCACACGAGCCCGGCCGGCTGCTGCGGGTCTCCCACGGCGGGACGGCCCGCGGGATCGGCGGCCTCCTGGAGGATTACGCCTTTTGCGCGGAGGGCCTGTTCGCCCTCTACGCCGTCACCGGAAGCTCCCGCTGGTACGCCCTGGCCGAGGCCATCCTGGCTGCGGCGTGCGCGCGGTTCGCCGCCGACGGCACCCTGCGCGACACAGCCGGTGAATCCGCGCAGGTCCTCTCGGCCCAGGGCGGCCGGCCCGGGATGGACCCGTTCGATAACGCCACGCCCAGCGGAGCAGCCGCGTTCGCCGCGGCCCTGCTGACCTCGTCCGCCCTGTCGGGATCGGCGGAGCGCCGGGGGATGGCCGCCAACATCCTGTCGCTGCTGCCGCCGCTGGCCACCAACGCGCCCCGGGTGGCGGGCGGGCTGCTGGCCACGGCGCAGGCGGAGCTGGCCGGCCCGGTGGAGGCCGCCGTCGTCGGACCCGACACTCCGCTGCGCGCCGCGCTGCACCGGGCGCTGCTGCAGTCGGCCAGCCCCGGTCTCGTCATCGCCCTCGGCCGTCCGGAAACCCCGACGGCGGCCACCGTCCCGCTGCTCCGGGGCAGGGGTGCCGCACCGGACGGGTCCGCGCAGGCCTTCCTCTGCCGCGGCATGGTCTGCGGGCTGCCGGCGCGGTCGGTCGAGGAGCTGCACGGACAACTGGCTAGCATGGCTGAATGACATCTACCCCCGCGGGCCGGGATCCTTTTGAACTGGTGGTCTTTGACTGCGACGGCGTCCTGGTGGACTCGGAGGTGATCTCGGTACACGTGGACCAGCTGGTCCTTGCCGACCTCGGCTGGGAACTGGATCGTGAGGAAATCGTCGAGCGCTTCGTTGGCAACAGCGAGGCGAATTTTGTCTCCACCATCGAACAGCACCTCGGCATCGAACTGGCCGACGGCTGGGACCGGACCTACCAGCAGTGGTACCACGACGCCTTTGAACGGGACCTCACGGCAGTTGACGGCGTCAAGGAGGCCCTGGACCGGCTCAGCCTCCCGCACTGCGTCGCCTCCAGCGGCAGCCACGCGAAGATGCAGCGGACCCTGGGCCGCACAGGCCTGCTGCACCGTTTTGCCGGCCGGATCTTCAGCGCCACGGAAGTCGCCAACGGCAAACCCGCCCCCGACCTCTTCCTGCATGCGGCCGCCACGCTCGGGACAGCCCCGGAGCGGTGCGCCGTCGTGGAGGACAGCGCCTACGGCGTGCAGGCGGCACGGGCTGCCGGAATGCACGTATTCGCCTATGCCGGCGGCGTCACCCCGGCGGAGTGGCTGGCCGGGCCGGGCACCACGGTCTTCGACGACATGCGCCGGCTTCCCGGGCTCATCGACGCCGGGCGGCCGCGCTGAGCCGGCCCTGGCCGGCCCAGTGGAGGGCGGGTCAGCCCAGGACGGCGATGGCGATCGCGATGTAGTGCGCCGCGAACGCGAAAACCGTGAAGGCGTGGAAAAGCTCGTGGAAGCCGAAGTGCTGGTAGCTGAAGTTGGGTTTCTTCAGGGCGTAGAACACGGCACCGGCGATGTACAGCGCCCCGCCGACGCAGATCAGCACCGCGGCGGGGATACTGGCGGCGAAAAAGTCCGGCAGGTAGAACAACGCGCCGCAGCCCAGGGCAATGTAGATCGGCACGTACAACCAGCGCGGGGCGTTGGTCCACAGCAGCCGGAACAGCACCCCGAGGACCGCGCCGGCCCAGATGATCCAGAGCAGCAGGACCGCCTTGGGCCGGTCGAGGAGGGCCCAGGCCAGGGGTGTGTAACTGCCGGCAATGACCAGCATGATGTTGGTGTGGTCCAGTCGTTTGAGCACCATCTTCACCCGCGGGGACCAGTTGCCCCGGTGGTAGACGGCGCTGACCCCGAAAAGCAGCACCCCCGTCAGTGCGTAGACGGCGGAAGCGATTTTCAGTTCGGCGGTGGGGGCCAGCAGCACCAGGACCAGGCCGGCGGCGAAGGCCAGCGGCGCCGTGACGGTGTGGATCCACCCCCGCCATTTGGGCTTGATCATCAGGAGTTCGGCGATCCTCACGGCCGCGTCGTCCACCGGGCTGGAACCGGATTTTGCGGGGTTGGTGTCGCCGTGCGCGGACCGCTCGGGTCCGGAGGCCGGACTGCTGCTCTCCATACCCCAAGAATAACCTACGGTCCGGTAAGTTACCGGCGAGTAGTGCCCGCCTGAGCGGAAATGGCGACGGGGTGCGCGCGGTGCGGCCCCTCCGGCGGGTAGCCTAGGAATGCACTGCCGTCAGACCCCAAGGAAGCCAGGTGAAGCACCGGATGGAACTGCCCGGGTTCCTTTATGGCTTCTACGAGCGCAGCCTCCAGCGTTCCCTCGACCCGGAACGCGTCCCCAAGCACATCGGGGTGATGGTCGACGGCAACCGGCGCTGGGCGCGGCAGTTCAATGCCCCCACGAGCCAGGGCCACCAGGCCGGCGCGGATAAGATCCATGAATTCCTTGGCTGGTGCCAGGAGCTCGGGATCAAAGTGGTCACGCTCTACATGTTGTCCACGGACAACATGAACCGGTCCGGCGAGGAGCTGGACCTGCTGATGGGAATCATCGCCAACACCCTGGACCGGCTCGACGAGGACGCGGATATCTCGGTGCACGCCATGGGTGCGCCGGAACTGCTGCCGGACTACCTCGCCGAAAGGCTCAACAACCTCACGGCCCGCACCCCGGTGCAGGAGAAAATCCACGTCAACGTCGCCGTCGGCTATGGCGGCCGCCGGGAAATCGTCGACGCCGTCCGCGAACTGCTGCACGACGCCGTCGACCGCGGGGCTGACATCGGCAAGCTGGCGGACGAGCTCAGCGTCGACGACATCTCCCGTTTCCTCTACACCCGCGGCCAGCCGGACCCCGACCTCGTGATCCGCACCTCGGGGGAGCAGCGCCTGTCAGGCTTCCTGATGTGGCAGAGCGCCTATAGCGAGTTCTATTTCTGCGAGGCCCTCTGGCCCGCTTTCCGCAAGGTGGACTTCCTCCGGGCGCTGCGTGACTACGCCGGCCGGCAGCGCCGCTTCGGTTCCTGAGCCGGTTCATCCGGGGTTCACATGATGGCAACAAGAATCGCCGAAAAATAGACGCCCAATGCACGCGCCGCGGACGTACGTTAATCCCATCAGCGGGCAAACCGCCGGCTGATCGGGGAGGCCAGTACATGGAGCGGAAGTTCGCACCGGGTGTATGGGAGGCCGCGTCCGGCCTCTCGGCCGAGCCGCCTCACCAATAACAATTCCGGGCCGGCGGCCCGGGGCTGGAGTCGATGTGGCTATTTCTGAACAACTGCCCGGCGTCCTTTCCGACCAGGGCAAGAAGGCTACCTCTCGCGCCAAGCGAGCCACTTCCACGACCGGCACAGCGCCCACCGACGCTGTTGCCGGTCTTGCTGTTTCCGGGGAAGGGACAGCAACCGGACTGACTGCCCGAAGCTACGTGATTGACACCTCCGTGCTTCTCTCGGACCCGCGGGCGGTGCTCCGCTTCGCCGAGCACGAGGTGATCCTGCCGATCGTGGTGATCACCGAACTCGAAAGCAAGCGGCACGATCCGGAACTGGGTTACTTCGCCCGCAAGGCGCTGCGCCTGCTGGACGACCTGCGGGTGGAGCACGGCGGACTCGACAGGCCCATCCCGCTGGGCGACGACGGCGGCACGCTCATGGTGGAGATGAACCACATCTCGGCCGAGGTGCTGCCGGCCGGATTCCGAGGCGGCGACAACGACAGCCGCATCCTGGCCGTCGCCAAGAACCTGGCCAACGAGGGCCGGGACGTGACCGTGGTGACCAAGGACCTGCCCATGCGCGTCAAGGCCTCGGCCATGGGA
Organism: Arthrobacter sp. 05L45_2; assembly: GCF_056397525.1. Taxonomy (NCBI): domain Bacteria; kingdom Bacillati; phylum Actinomycetota; class Actinomycetes; order Micrococcales; family Micrococcaceae; genus Arthrobacter; species Arthrobacter sp. 05L45_2. The sequence goes on from NZ_JBFTNO010000085.1 coordinate 3,958, forward strand.
CTGCTCGCCGATGAGTACCGCAACGAGCTGGTCAAGGACTCCGGCTGGACCGGCATCGCCGAGATCGACGCCGCCGAGGACGAGGTAGCCACACTCTACGGCCACGAGCCGGTCTTTATCCCGACGGCAGCCGAGATGCCGGTCAACACCGGCCTGGTGTTGCTCTCCAGCCGCGGCTCAGCGCTGGGCCGGGTAGGGGCCGACAAGCAGGTCCGCCTGGTGAAGGGCGACCGGGACGTGTTCGGCCTGCACGGCAGGTCGGCGGAGCAGCGGCTCGCAATCGACCTGTTGATGGACCCGTCCGTGGGGATCGTCTCGCTGGGCGGCCGCGCCGGTACCGGGAAGTCCGCGCTGGCCCTGTGCGCCGGCCTGGAAGCCGTCCTGGAGCGSCGGGAGCACCGCAAGGTRATYGTGTTCCGGCCGCTCTACGCCGTCGGCGGCCAGGARCTSGGSTACCTGCCCGGCTCCGAGTCCGARAAGATGAACCCGTGGGCGCAGGCCGTCTTCGACACCCTGGGCGCCCTGGTCAGCCAGGAAGTGGTCGAGGAAGTCATGGACCGCGGGATGCTCGAGGTCATGCCGCTCACCCACATCCGCGGCCGCTCCCTGCATGACGCGTTTGTGATCGTGGACGAGGCGCAGTCGCTGGAGAAGAACGTCCTGCTCACGGTGATGAGCCGGATCGGGCAGAACTCCAAGATTGTCCTCACCCACGACGTCGCCCAGCGTGACAACCTGCGCGTCGGACGGCACGACGGGGTGGCGGCCGTCGTCGAAACGCTCAAGGGCCACCCGCTCTTCGGCCACATCACCCTCACCCGCTCCGAGCGCTCGCCGATCGCCGCCCTGGTGACGGACATGCTGGAGGGGGCCGAGATCTAGGCTACTTTGGCCGTCAGCTGCTGCGGAGGTCGTGGTCGGGTTCGCCGGGCCACGGCCCCTTCGCCGTCGCTTAGACACGACCCATGGGCCCCGACGGTCGCTGGGCGACCTTTGGGGCCGATGTGTCGCGATGCGCGACTACGCGAAGGGCCCGCGGACCGGCTACGTCGCGATCCCCAGGAATTTAGCCGTGGGCGCGTGGCCCCGGACGTCTAGGGTCCAGTCGGGGCGCTTGAAGTTGGCCGGGGTGAGGCGGACCTTCTGGGAGTCCTGCAGCTTGCCGCCCCAGTTGGCGCGGGTGACGCCGTTGAGTTCGTAGCCGAGGGACCGGGAGACGCCCAGGGACTGCTGGTTCCAGGCCGCGGCCTCGGACTCGGCCACCTCGGCACCGAGCCAGTCGAACGCGTACAGGGCCACGGCGGCGCGCATTTCCTTCCCGAGGCCCTGGCCGTGCACGCTTTGCCGCAGCCAGGATCCGGTGCTGACGGTCTTCAGCGTGGCGAAGTCCTTGGCCTCGACATCCTGGCAGCCGATGAACTCGCCGTTGTGCCAGATGCCCAGCAGGAGGGTCCACTCCTGCGGGGTCATGGTCCCGCGGCACCGCCAGTACCATTGCGCCATATCCGGGCCGAGCTTCTCGGCCGGGGATTCCGCCCACGGCCGGCTGAACGGGCTGCGGCCGGGTTCGTGGACGCCGCTGAGGGCCGCGTCCACCGCTGCCGGGATGTCCTCATCCCGGATGGGCCGCAGGGTCAGGCGTGGTGTGGCCAGCGTGAGGGCGAACGGGGGCCAGTACGAGTCGGGCGCAGTCATCCCGGAAGCCTAACGGCGCGGCCCGGCGGCCGCCAGTCACGCCCCACTACGCCGGAAACGGCGCACGCGGGGCAAAATCCAGTAGCATCCGAGAGTGATCCAACGTCTCGGCGAACTCGGGGGAGCCGCCCCGCTGGCCTTCTGGCTGGTGCTCCTGGCCTGCGCGTACTTCGCCGTCATGGCCGCGCGCCTGACCGTCATCGACGTGCGGCACCATTTGTTGCCCAACCGGATCATCTTCCCTTCCTATGCGGTGGCCGGCGTCCTGCTGCTCTGCGCGGCGGCGGCCGGCGGGGGCGCCGGGCTGGCCGGGGTGCCCGGGCTCCGGGTGGTGGCCGGCGGCGCGGCCCTCTGGCTTTTCTACTTCCTGTTGCGCGCCGTGTACCCGCCCGGAATGGGGTTCGGCGACGTGAAGCTCGCCGGTGTGCTCGGCATGTACCTTGGCTTCCTTGGCTGGGGGCACGTTTTTGCCGGGACCTTCGCGGCGTTCCTGTTCGGCGGCTTGTGGGGCCTGGCCCTGCTGGTCACCCGGCGCGGGACCCTGAAGTCCGACATCCCGTTCGGGCCGTTTATGCTGGCGGGCACCGCGGCGGCACTCCTGCTGTTGCCGGCGGGCTAGGCTGGCCGGATGGCCACTCCCGAATTCATTCTGACACTGCGCGAAAAGATCGGCCACGACCCCCTCTGGATTCCCGGCGCCTGCGCCGTGGTGTTCGACGACGACGGCCGGGTGCTGCTCGGCCAGCGGGCGGACACCAGCCGGTGGGGCCTGGTCACGGGGATCCTGGAGCCCGGTGAGGAACCGGCGCAGGGCCTGCTGCGCGAGGTCCTGGAGGAGACCGGCGTTGTGGCCGCCGCCGAGCGGCTGGTCTCGGTGGACGCCGCCGGCACCACCACCTACCCCAACGGGGACGTCTGCCACTTCCTGACCCTGGTGTTCCGCTGCCGGTACGTCTCCGGCGAGGCGCGCGTCAACGACGACGAGTCCCTCGCGGTGGGCTGGTTCAGGCCGTGCGAGTTTCCCGAGCCGCCTCCGGCGCACCTGCGGGCCATCGAACGGTCCGCCGACCCCGACGGCGCGGCACACTTCCACAGCTGACCCGACACGGACGGCCGGCCACCGGCCGTTAACGGACGACCGCGGCCGGCAACCTTCGCTGGGAAGGTGCCGGCCGCCGTCGGACTGTCCGGGGGACTAGGCCTTGTGCGGCGGACGCGTCATGGACATAACGTCCAGCGCCGTGTCCAGCTGCTCCTCGGTCAGTTCGCCGCGCTCCAGGAAGCCCATCGCGACAACGGTCTCGCGGATGGTCAGGCCCTCGGCGACAGCCTTCTTGGCGATCTTGGCGGCGTTTTCGTAACCGATGTACTTGTTCAGCGGCGTCACGATGGACGGCGAGGCTTCGGCGAGGAAGCGGGCCCGCTCGACGTTGGCCGTGATGCCGTCGATCATCTTGTCGGCCATAACGCGGCTGGTGTTGGCCAGCAGGCGGACGGACTCGAGCAGGTTGGCCGCCATCACGGGGATGCCGACGTTCAGCTCGAACGCGCCGTTGGTGCCGGACCAGGCGATCGCGGTGTCGTTGCCGATGACCTGGGCGCAGACCATGATGGACGCTTCGCAGATGACCGGGTTGACCTTGCCGGGCATGATCGAGGAGCCGGGCTGCAGGTCCGGGATCGCGATTTCGCCGAGGCCGGTGTTGGGGCCCGAACCCATCCAGCGCAGGTCGTTGTTGATCTTCATAAAGGAGATCGCGATGTTGCGCAGCTGGCTGGAAGCCTCGATCAGCCCGTCACGGTTGGCCTGGGCCTCGAAGTGGTCGCGGGCCTCGGTCAGGGGCAGCCCGGTGTCGGCGGCGAGCAGTTCGATCACACGCTCGGGGAAGCCGGCGGGGGTGTTGATGCCCGTGCCGACGGCCGTGCCGCCCAGGGGAACCTCGGCGACGCGGGGGAGCGCGGCGTTGATGCGCTCGACGCCGTAACGGACTTGCGCGGCGTAACCGCCGAATTCCTGGCCGAGGGTGACGGGCGTGGCGTCCATCAGGTGCGTGCGGCCGGACTTCACGACGTCCTTGAACTCAACGGCCTTGCGGTCCAGGGAGTCGGCGAGGTAGCCGAGGGCCGGGATGAGGTCGTTGATCAGGGCGGAGGTGGCAGCGACGTGCACCGAGGTGGGGAAGACGTCGTTGGACGACTGCGAGGCGTTGACGTGGTCGTTCGGGTGGACCACCTTGTCGCTGCCGCCGGCCTTGAGCGAGCGGGACGCGAGCTCGGCGATGACCTCGTTGGTGTTCATGTTCGACGACGTTCCGGAGCCGGTCTGGAACACGTCGATCGGGAAGTCGCCGTCGTACTTGCCGGCGGCCACCTCGTCGGCGGCGTCCGCGATCGCCTGGGCCAGCTCGCCGTCGAGCACTCCCAGTTCTGCGTTCGCCTGGGCGGCGGCCTTCTTGACCCGGGCCAGTGCCTCGATGTGGGCGCGCTCCAGGGTCTTGCCGGAGATCGGGAAGTTCTCCACTGCACGCTGCGTCTGGGCGCGGTACAGGGCGTTTACGGGAACGCGGACTTCGCCCATCGTGTCGTGTTCAATGCGGAACTCTTCAGTGTTCAAATCTGCTGTGGAAGTCATGGGCCTAGCTTATTCGGCCCGAGGGGTCCACCGAAAACCGTGAACCCGGGGTCAACCGCAGCCCTAGAGCTTGCCGATCCCGGAGACGAGGTCCGCCCGGCCTTCGGCGAGGCTGTACGCCAGCCCGATCACCGCGGCCTGGCCGTTCTCCACGGCCTCCGAAATCACCCGGGAGCTGTCCACCAGCCGCTGTGAGGTCTGCTTCACGTTCTCCACGACCATGTCGTTGATTTCGTGCTGGTCGTTGCGCAGCGAGGTGAGCACGGACGGGGTGATGCGTTCCACGAGGCTGCGCATGAACCCGACCGGCATCTCGCCGGTTTCCACGGCGTTTTTGGTGGCGGTGACCGCGCCGCAGCTGTCGTGGCCGAGCACCACGATCAGGGGCACACCAAGGACGCTGATGCTGTACTCGAGCGATCCCAGCACGGCGTCGTCCATCACCTGGCCCGCGGTGCGGACAACGAACGCGTCGCCGAGGCMGAGGTCGAAGATGATCTCGGCGGCGAGCCGGGAATCCGCGCAGCCGAAGATGACGGCGAACGGGTGCTGGTTCTCCACGAGTTCCGAGCGGCGCGAKGCGTCCTGGTTCGGGTGSGAGGATTCGCCGGCGACRAARCGKTCRTTGCCTTCGCGCAGSCGGCGCCAGGCGAGGGCGGGAGTCAGRTWAGTAGCCACGGCCCCTACTTTACGGTGCGGCGGTGGGAGACGGGGAAACCGTGGACGCTGGGTTACTTTCCAGGGCCTTTACGACGGCGGCGGCCAGGACCGAAAACTCGTCCAGCTGGGCCGGGCCACTGAGGATGACGGTGGTCCCGCGGTAGTCGAGCACCATGCTCTTCTCGCCCTTGCCGGTATCGCGCAGCTGCCAGTCGCGGCCGCCGGCGTTGCGGGTGCCGGTTACCGGCGCGTTTTTGGTCTGCTGCAGGAGCCACGTCGGATTGGCCTGCCGGGTCTGGACCAGGCCGATGAAGGACTCCTTGGGCGTCAGGTAGCCCACTTCCCAGGTGGCGACGCCGCTGCCGGAACCGGACTCCCAGCGGGCGTAATTCGAGCGGAACGCGTTGCCGGTTTCGGGTGCGACGGGTGTGAATCCCGCCACATCGGTGGCGTTCTTGGCGATCGCGCTGACGTTGATGTCCGGCCGGTATCCGTCGCCCTTGGGCGACGGGTTCATCAGCACCACCGGCAGGAAGGCCCCGATGCTCAGGACCAGGGCGATGATCATGCCGATCACCGACGCGTTCGCCCGCTTGGCCGCAGCGGCGCGGATGACGGGCTTGACGGGCTGGCCGCCGGCCGCGTTTCCCGCGTCCGGACCGGCCCCGCCCTGCGGTGATCCGGGGGTCTGGGGCGTCGTGTCCTGCAATTCATTCACCCCTCTATAGTCGCCCATTTCCGGCCGAACTCACATTCGGCAGGGGTGCGGCCGCCGCCGCCGGACCGTTTCACTGTTTTGTCATTTCCATGACCCAAGGTGGCGCCGCGACTATGATCAATAACAGTCGGATCACCGCGGGGGCCGGAGCCCGGACACCGCGGGTTCAATGATCGCCACTCGAAGAAGAGGTTCACGTGTCACCAGCGTCCATGACCCAGAAGTACTCCACACTTTCCCCGTCGCTCGCCGTCGGCATTGACGAGCCTGACCGCAACCTTGCCCTGGAACTTGTCCGCGTCACCGAAGCAGCCGCGATCGCCGGCGGCCACTGGGTGGGCTTTGGTGACAAGAACAAGGCCGACGGCGCCGCCGTCGACGCCATGCGCTCCTTCCTCCAGACTGTCCACTTCAACGGCGTTGTGGTCATCGGTGAAGGTGAAAAAGACGAAGCCCCCATGCTGTTCAACGGCGAACGCGTGGGCGACGGCACCGGGCCCGAGTGCGACGTCGCCGTCGACCCGATCGACGGGACCCGGCTGACCGCCCTCGGCATCAACAACGCCCTGGCCGTCCTCGCCGTCGCCGAACGCGGCTCCATGTTCGACCCCTCCGCCGTGTTCTACATGGAGAAGCTCGTCACCGGCCCGGAAGCGGCCGACATGGTTGACCTGCGCCTTCCGGTCAAGCAGAACCTGCACCTGATCGCCAAGGCCAAGGGCGTTAAGGTCAACCAGCTCAACGTCATGATCCTGGACCGGGACCGGCACCGCCCGCTGGTCGAGGAAATCCGCGAGGCCGGCGCCCGCACGAAGTTCATCATGGACGGCGACGTCGCCGGCGCCATCGCAGCGGCCCGCGCCGGGACCGGCGTTGACGCCCTGATGGGCATCGGCGGCACCCCGGAAGGCATCGTCGCGGCCTGCGCCATCAAGTCCCTGGGCGGCGTCATCCAGGGCCGACTGTGGCCCACCAGCGACGAGGAGAAGCAGAAGGCGATCGACGCCGGGCACGACCTCGACCGGGTGCTCTCCACCAACGACCTCGTCTCCAGCGACAACTGCTACTTCGCCGCCACCGGCATCACCGACGGCGACCTGCTCCGGGGTGTGCGTTACTCCAAGGACAAGGTCCTCACCCAGTCGATCGTGATGCGGTCCAAGTCCGGCACCATCCGCTTCGTCGACGGCGAGCACCAGGCCAGCAAGTGGGAGGGCTACGCCCGCAAGAGCTAGCCCCCAGCGCCGTTGCACAGCGTTGCACAGATCCCGGGACGCCCTGCGCGTCCCGGGATTTGTTGTGTGTGGGGGGCTTCCCCGGTCCGGGTTGCCAGAGGAGCGGCGACGCGGGCCGTCATGGGCGCTGTCATTGGATAGGCTGGAGCCATGACTTGGCTTGTTACTGGCGGTGCAGGATATATCGGTTCCCATGTGGTCGCGGCGCTGCGGGCGGCCTCGATGCCGCCGGTGGTGGTGGACTCCCTCTCCAGCGGACACCGGGAATTCGTCCCGGACGATGTGCCGTTCGTGGAGGGGAACATCCTCGACGCCGACCTGATGGCCCGCACCATGATCGAGCACGGCGTGACCGGCGTAATCCACCTCGCCGGCTTCAAGTACGCGGGGGTCTCCGTGCAGGAGCCGCTGCTCACCTACGAACAGAACGTCACCGGCACCGCCCAGCTGCTGAAGGCCATGGAACTGGCCGACGTCGACAAGCTGGTCTTCTCCTCCTCCGCAGCCACGTACGGGACGCCCAGCGGGGACATCGTCACCGAGGACACCCCCACCCGGCCGGAATCCCCGTACGGGGAGAGCAAGCTGATCGGCGAATGGCTCATCCGGGACCAGGGCCGCGCCCGGGGCCTGAAGCACACCTCGCTGCGCTACTTCAACGTTGTCGGCTCCGGATYGCCGGAACTTTACGACACGAGCCCGCACAACCTGTTCCCGATTGTGCTGCGCGCCCTGACCTCGGGGAAGACCCCCAAGATCTACGGCACCGACTACAACAC